>MHMQ01000030.1 GCA_001819395.1 Candidatus Niyogibacteria bacterium RIFCSPLOWO2_01_FULL_45_48 | reverse complement strand
TATCACAAAGAAACTTTTTGATTCCGTTCAAGAAGTGATGATGAGAAAATCTAAGCCGAAAGGTAAAGGACTGAAAGAATATATTTACAGAGGATTTTTCCGTTGCGGAGAGTGCGGTTGCTTCATTACTACTGAAACACAAAAAGGTCATAACTATCTCCGCTGTACCAAACGGAAAAATCCTTGTGATCAAAAATATGTCCGTGAAGAAATCATCACTTCTCAAATCAGAACGGAATTACAAAAAGTTTCTTTGCCACTCGATTGGGCAAATTGGATGATTGCCGAAAACGAGAAAGATCGGCTATCAGAAAACCAATCGAGTGAGATTTTTTCTCAAAAAACAAAAGATGAAATTTCTCTTTTGGAAACCAAAATTGAGAAGCTGATGAACGCATATCTTGAAAACGCACTTTCACTTGAGGAGTATCGCGAATCTAAAAATAAGCTAATGTGTCAAAAACAGCTTCTCAAAGAGAAATTATCAGCTTTTGAGAAAAAATCTCATAATCGGTTCGAACTTGCTGATAGATTCATAAAATCCAGTATAAACAATATGGAATTGGCAAACGAGGGAATTCCCGAAAAAGTTTTTCGGGAATTCAAAAAAGTCGGTTCGAACTTTCAAATTAAGGATCGAACCGTACTTTTTGAGCCACGCGGAGCGTGGCGAATCCTTGCAGAATCAGGATTTTTTGGGGGGAATGCAGAACAGACGGCGCTTCGCGCCGACCATATTTTTGGTTCAGAAACTCTTTTCGAAAAATTGCGGAGAGGGCGAGATTCGAACTCGCGATGCCTTGCGGCATACTCGCTTTCCAAGCGAGCGCACTAGACCACTATGCGACCCCTCCGCCATAAACGGGATTGCGATTTGTTGCTAAAAATTTTACATGAATTTGAATTTTTAGACAAATCGGGAACAAACGCGCGCACTAGACCGCCCCGTTCGCTTCGCTCAGGGTTGCGATTTACATCCAATCGCTTCGCTCTTGGGTAAATCGGTAATATGCGACGCCTCCTAAATAATTTTTATTTTATTTTTTTGCGCCACTCTCTCATCTCAAGTTCTTCCTTGGCGGGCTTAATTAACGAGCGCATGAAATTTATTCTGTTTTGGTTTTTGCTTTCTATTACCCTTAACTGGAACTTTGTGAAGTCTTCCGGATCAAAGTCTTTATCGCGGATTTTTCTGTCCCACATCATGTCTTCGGGATCAAGAGGCTCTCTGACAGAACGCGGGTCAACCATGTCCAGGTACTTATTTTGTTCTTTTTTAGATAAAACCTTACTGCCTTGTATCCTTCGCTCAACCGTCTCTTTCCACGCCATAAACTCAATTTTTTCCTTATCTTCGGGCGCGTTAAATTTTTCGGGTGTTGTCATAATAAATTAAACTTTTAAACCTCGTAATCTCGCTATTCTTTCTTCGGCTGGAGGATGGGTCATAAATAACTTTGACATCATGTTTTGTTTTTTACCATGCGGGTCCGAAATCCACAAGTGGGCCGTGGCGTTTGAGGCCGAGCGCATGGGCGCGGAGTACTTGCCTATTTTCTCAAGAGCCAAAGCCAGTCCCTCGGGATAGCGCGTAAGCATAGAGCCTGAAGTATCGGCTAAAAACTCGCGCTTTCGCGATATGGCCAGCTGTATAAGTACGGCTGAAATCGGGGCGACAATCGCGAGAATAACGCCGATAATCATAATGGCTCCGCTGCTCCTGTTATCCCTATCCCCACCGAATCCGCGCCCCCAAAACATAGAACGCATGAACATGTCCGACAAAAGAGCGACAAACCCGACCAAAACAACGACCGCGGTGGATAAAAGTATGTCACGGTTGCCGATGTGGCCGAGCTCATGGGCAATGACACCCTCAAGCTCCGAGCGGTCCAAAACATTTAGGAGCCCAGTTGTTACGGCCACGACCGCATGCTTTGGGTCGCGCCCTGTGGCAAAAGCGTTGGGTGCTTGGTCATTAACCAGATAAATTTTGGGCGTCGGGAGCCCCGCGGTAATAGCCAAGTTTTCAACCACATTATAAAGCTCGGGCGCTTGTTTCTTTTCAACCGGATGCGCTCCCGACATTTTCAAAACAATCTTATCGGAATACCAATAGCTGAAAAAATTCATAACCAAACTGAAAACAACGGCAAAAATGAGTATTGAGGGGTTGCCGTAAACTTGGGAAAAAATCCACCCAACACCTACAACAAAAATCAAAAAACCTGCGAACAAAAACCAGGTTTTTCGTATGTTTGACTCGCGATGTTTATAGAGATTCATAACGCTATTTTATCCAAAATCAGCGCAAAAGAAAAGAGCCGCGTCAGATGCGGGTCAAATTTCTGTAGCTAAAATTTCACATTCACCACTTCGCGTTCTTGGGCGGAGTCAACTTCAAAGAATTTTTCCTCTGAAAAGCCGAAACTTTGCGCAATCAGATTTGAAGGAAAAGAGTGAATTTTGGTGTTTAAGTCGCGGACGGTCGTGTTGTAAAATCTGCGTGACGCCTGAATTTTGTTTTCGGTATCGGCCAACTCTCGCTGTAAATCAAGAAAATTCGCGTTGGCTTTGAGGTCGGGGTAATTTTCCGCGACCGCAAAGAGGGTTTTTAAAGTATTTGAAAGCATGTTTTCGGCTCCCTCGCGTTCAATGGGTGTGCCTCCAGAAGTTGCAACCTGTGCTCTCGCGCGAGTTACGTTTTCAAGCACTCCTCGCTCGTGCGCCATATAACCCTTCACCGCCTCAACCAAGTTGGGAATTAAATTAAATCTGCGTTTTAACTGAACATCAATGTCGGAGAGCGCCTCTTTCGCGCGAAAACGCAAAGTGATAAAGCGGTTATAGGCAAATATAACCCATAAAACAGCCAGAACAACAACGGCTAAAATCCAATATAAAATCGTCATGTATAAAGCATACCAAAAACAAAAGAGGCGTCAAAGAGCCTCTTAAAAATTTTATTTTATCCTCACCCACTCTTTGTCTATTTCTTCAATACTGTAAATACAATTTGTCAAACCGTCAAATGTTATAGAGAATTTTCTCCGATAAGCTTCCTCCGGCATCTGCTCTCCCAAACGCGAAGTTATGGTGTATCGGGCCTCGAGAAGCGCTATTTTTCTTTCCGGGATGTTGGTGGGTTCCAAATCTCCGATCAAAAGAAGTTTCTTGTCTTCGTCTTCGCCGGGTTTTGGCAAATCTTTGCGCGGAGAACGGGTAAAGTCCAGAACCTTCTCCAGCCCCAAGTCTTTCCTGTCTTTGCCGCCAAAAACTTCAAGAGGATGAAGTGATGCGACTATAACCGATTTCAGTAATTCCCAGCTTTCATTCAGCCAAAAAGCTCCGGGAACCGCTTCCACGAAAACAAGAGCCGAGTGGCGCTGTGTTTTTGAACAAATCTTGCCCGATTTCAGAGCCTGTTCCTGCTGGAACGCGGCGCATCCGGATATAAAAAAAACCGCGATGCCTGCAGCCAGAAACCTCCTTAAAACCATTTCAAATACCCCAAAACCATGAACATTCTACGGTTATTATAACCGGCTAAAACAAAAAAATAAAGCCCCGCCCCGCTTGCGTCGGGGAAGGGCGAAAATGAAACTTGTTTTTTTCCTAAACCTTTTTGAGTCTTTTTACAAGGATAACTTTCCTGGAACTGACCCTGGTTTCTTTTGGCAGCAGCCTGCCGCCGTAATCAACAAAATGCTTTATGACCACCATCTGATGTACCGGCAAATTCGGCTGCGGATCGTCGTACGCCTCTAGCACAAAACCATGTGCCAGCTTGTCTCCTCCGTTCATGAACTGCACCTGATCTTCCACTAAATACGGCGGCACTTCCGGTAGTGGCTCCTCACTTTTTTGATCAAACCCCTTATCATTCTCCGGAATGACTTTCTTGGAAACGATAATGGGACCGATCGCGAGAATACCCAACATAAATAAAACCAAACCCAAAAACACCCAGGCAGCCATCGGCTTTCTCCTCTTGGTTTAAGATACTCAAGTTTCTGTCCCTATATTATATCAAGAATAACCGCTTGTCAAGCCCTAGGAAATCCCGCCGTCTTAAGACGGCGGGATGAAGGTTTGGCAATCAAAAATTCCCCCGACATCGTGTCGGGGGAATTTTTGAGCCAACCCGCTTCACATATCCATTCCTCCGGGGGGCATATGGGGCGTTTCTTTCTTTTCGGGCTTCTCGGCGACAACAGCTTCGGTGGTAAGTAGCATTGCCGAAGCAGAAGCGGCGTTTTGTAAAGTAGAACGGGTGACTTTTGTCGGATCCACTATTCCCGCTTCAATCATATCTTCATAAATGCCGGTCGCGGCGTTATATCCTTTATTTCCCGACAACTTGTAAACTTCTTTAACCACTACTTCTCCAGGCTCACCCGCGTTTTCTGCAATCTGCCACAAAGGCCGGGTGATGGCTTTGAGCACTATCTTCGCGCCGATAAGCTCGTCTCTTTCCGTCTCGGTTGAAACCTCTTTTTTGGAATACTTGCTTTCAAGCATTTTGGCCACGCGGATAAAAGCCGTTCCTCCGCCCGGAACTATCCCCTCTTCAATAGCGGCTTTGGTCGCTGAAACCGCGTCTTCAATCCGGTGCTGTTTTTCTTTTTGCTCAACTTCGGTCGCGGCCCCAACCCGTATAATCGCGACACCTCCGGAAAGCTTGGCCAGGCGTTCTTGCAATTTTTCGCGGTCAAACTCGGAATCGGTGTCGGCAATCATTTTTTTGATTTGGTTTATTCGACGCTCAATTTCGGCTTTCTTCCCTTTACCTCCGACAATCGTCGTATTTTCTTTGGTCGCGATTAGTTTGCGCGCAGTTCCAAGCATTGATAATTCGGTTTTTTCAAGCTTCATTCCGGCTTCTTCCGAAATTACTTTGGCTCCGCACACCAACGCGATATCTTCAAGCATTTCTTTTTTGCGATCTCCGTAGCCCGGGGATTTAACCACAAGCGAATTGAAAATTCCGCGAAGCTTGTTTACCACCAAGGTGGCCAGAGCCTCGCCGTCCACTTCTTCGGCAATGATGACCAGTTCCTTTTTTCCGGTCTGAGCTATTTTTTCAAGCACCGGCAAGATATCGGATACGGCGGAGATTTTGCGGTCGGTTACCAAAATTTTTGGGTCTTCATAAACCGCCTCCATCCTTTCGGCATTCGTAATCATATAATGCGAAATATAGCCCTTATCAAACTGCAGGCCCTCGACTATTTCGTGCGATATGCCGAAGGTTTGAGACGCCTCCACGGTAACTACGCCGTCTTTACCGACTTTGTGAATGACATCGGCGATTTTATCGCCAATTGACGGGTCTTTGGCTGAAATAGTCGCGACCTGGGCTATCTCTTCTTTTTTGGAAATCGGCGTTGAGAGTTTTTTAAGCGATTCAACCACATCGGCTGTGGCTTTTTCAATTCCGGCTCGAAGTCCGACCGGATTTATGCCGGAGGATACATTTTTCAAACCTTCGGCAATCATGGCTTGGGCCAGAAGTGTCGCCGTGGTCGTTCCATCTCCGGCAACGTCGTTGGTTTTGGTCGCGACTTCTTTTATAATTTCGGCGCCAAGATTTTCAACTTTATCCTCAAGCTCAATTTCTTTGGCAATGGTCACACCGTCATTAGTTATGGTTGGAGCGCCGAAACCCTTATCCAAAATGACGTTTCGCCCTTTCGGACCGAGAGTGATTTTTACGGCGTTAGCCAAAGTGTCAACGCCTCTCTTCAGGGCTTCGCGCGCTTTTTCATTAAATAAAATTTGTTTTGCCATATTTGCTTAAATTTTAGATGGTTATTTTTCAATAATCGCCAGCACGTCTTCTTCTTTGGCGATGAGATATTCATGTCCATCAACCTTTATTTCGGACGGACCGTATTTTGAAAACAAAACTCTTTGGCCCTTTTTCAGTCCAACCGGAATCAGTTTGCCGTTTTCGTCCCTACGCCCGTCGCCGACGGCGACCACTCTGCCCTGCTCCGGACGTTCTTTTTCGGCCGTGTCGGGAATAATAATCCCGAGCTTGCTTTTACCCTCAAGCTCTTCTTTTGATAATGGCTCGAGCAACACCCTGTCGCCCAACGGTTTTATTTTTATCATATTTTATTTACTACCCTTTAAATTGGCACTCCAGACCAAAGAGTGCTAAAAGTTCATATTCCCCATTATACTCAAAGAAAAACCCCCGTCAAGAGGGTTTAAAAACTTATTGATTTGAGGGTTGGGACGGAAGAGTCGGCGATATCATTGCCACAATGTCGTCAAAAACGTTGCGATAGTATTTTTCGGGCCTTTCTTTCTTTCTTTTTCTTATTTCCTCGCTGTCATTTTCATCCGCGGGGTCCTCTCTAAATGTCGGGCAAAGCCTGATTATTCCCCCGCCGGCTCTTTTTCGGCTGTCGCTTTTTTTGTCCTTCGGCGATATTCCGCTTCCGTTGCCCATTAAAAACACATCGAGTTCGCGCAAACTTACGGGACTGTCATCATCGGCTCGTGTTTTGAAAACAATGCGGCTGCCGCCAACAATTCCGAAACAAAGAGCCGTGCTTATTCCGTGCGTGCGAATCAGGTCATTAACAAGCATTCGGATATATCTTTCCTGCGACGGCTTTAGAAAGCCTACGCCCATAACCGCCAATGAGCCAAAAAACTTCGTTCTTACTTGCGGTAAAATTTCATGCCAATAATCCGGCTGTAAAACCCTTTGACTGCGTATTTTTTCCAAAATCGTGTGATCGGCAAAATCGTCCAGGCTTTTTTCAATTTCTTCCTCTTCCGGAGAATAACGGTGTTCCCCGGAACTTTCCAAATCAGAACTTATTCCATAACGAAGCGCGGCGGCCAAAACTCGGTGGCGGGTATTGGCCCTGTCAAGAAACGGTTTGACGTAAAAAAATACGATCATCGCCGTAGCATTGAGTTCCAGGCGAATATCGGCGAACGTTTCTTTGCCTTTCGGAAGCTTGTCATGATGATCCCAAACCGCGTCAAAGCGGGGTATCAGCTCGCTTGTTTCGGATGTCTCGTAAC
Source organism: Candidatus Niyogibacteria bacterium RIFCSPLOWO2_01_FULL_45_48 (assembly GCA_001819395.1). Taxonomy (GTDB): domain Bacteria; phylum Patescibacteriota; class Minisyncoccia; order HO2-45-28; family HO2-45-28; genus HO2-45-28. The sequence goes on along the minus strand of MHMQ01000030.1, from coordinate 2,922 downwards.
CCAAAACGTACTGATAGTTTTCCGCCCTAAATTGATCCAAGCGCATAATCGTCAGTTTACATTCGTTTATAAAAATCGAGTTCTCCGGACCATCCATGCCTCCGCCGAAAAAAGAATGCTCAAACCTGACCTCTTTGCCGACCTCATGCACATAAAGCAGGGCAATGGCATCCAAATGTAAAGATATTGCTTCCGCCGAAGAGCGGGCGTCGGGGTCTGATCTTTCTCCGCCGGCAATGTGCGCAATTCGAATCACGGCGTCTTCTTTAACTTTGTCGAGCCATTCCAATACGTAATTTATGGCAAATTCTTGCGCCTTGGGATCACCAAAAAGAGCGCGTATTTTCTTTTTAAATTCCGCAAGTTTGTTTTCCATTCCTGACTCCAGGTCAAAGAACCTCACAAAAAATACTAGCGCGTTCGCGCTTAAAAATCAAGACAATTCGCTACGGCCCGCAAGTTAATTAAAGCCATTCAGCGGTATGGGATTTTTTGTTTTTCGCTATTTCTGCCGGCGTTCCGATGGCGACCACTTCTCCGCCAGCCTCGCCGCCTTCCGGACCAAGGTCAATCAGCCAATCGGCGTTTTTTAAAATGTCGGGATTATGTTCAATGACCAAAACCGAATTACCCTTATCAACCAAGGCCGACAAAACTTTCAGAAGCTTTCGCGTGTCTTCAAAATGCAGACCCGTCGTCGGCTCGTCTAAAATATACAGCGTTTTGCCCGTGGATTTACGGGCAAGCTCTGTGGCAAGTTTTACTCTTTGCGCCTCTCCCCCCGAAAGATTTGTCGCCGGCTGACCCAGCTTCATATACGAAAGCCCCACCTCGGACAAAGTATCTATTTTAGTACGCACCTGCGGAATGTTCTTGAAAAATTCAAGCGCTTCTTCAATCGTCATATCCAGAACCTCGGCAATATTTTTCTCGTTGTAGCGTATCGCCAGGGCCTCGGCATTGTACCTCGTGCCTTTGCATTCTTCGCACTCCACATAAATGTCGGGCAAAAAATGCATTTCTATCCTTTTTACCCCCTGACCCTCGCATTCTTCGCATCTTCCCCCTTTGACATTGAAACTGAACCGGCCTGATTTATACCCGCGAGCCCGTGATTCGCGGGTTTTTGAAAACAGGTCGCGGATAAAAGAGAAAGCCCCGGTGTATGTCGCCGGATTCGAGCGAGGCGTGCGTCCTATTGGCGACTGATCAACGGTTATAACTTTGTCTATGTTGTGAACTCCTTCTATGGTTTTATGTTTGCCCGGGAAGGCCCTGGAGCCGTAAAAATGCTGTGACAGGGCTTTGGCCAAAATATCGTTTACAAGAGTTGATTTTCCCGAACCCGAAACGCCGGAGACGCAAACCAGTTTACCCAGAGGAATTTCAACATCAATGTTTTTAAGATTGTGTTCCGATGCCCCTTTTATTTTTATTTTGCCGAGCGGTTTGCGATTTTCAGTTTTATTTTCAACTTCAACCTTTTTTCGTCCCGAAATATAATCTCCGGTCAAAGTTTTGGCTTTTTTAATCTCGCCGAAAGTTCCTTCAAAAACCACCTCTCCGCCGTGACGCCCCGCGCCGGGACCAAGATCAATAATCCAGTCCGCGTTGGACATGGTATGGCGGTCGTGCTCAACGACTAAAACGGTATTGCCCATGTCACGAAGATTTTTAAGCGTTCCAACCAAACGGTCGTGATCTCTCGGATGAAGACCAACAGAGGGCTCGTCCAAAACATAAACAACTCCCGAAAGGCCGGAGCCTATCTGGGTCGCGAGTCTGACCCTCTGTGCCTCTCCCCCGGAAAGAGTGGTTGAGGACCTGTCAAGCGTTATGTAATCAAGACCGACATCAAGCAAAAAATTAAGCCGTTTTAATATCTCCCTGAAAAGCGGGGCCGATACGGCCTTTTCGCTTTTGGTCAGTTTTTTTTGCGATTGAACCCCAATAAAATCAAGGCAGTCTTTTGAAGAAAGGGCGGATATTTCGGACAGATTTTTTTCGCCAATATAGACCGATAGGGCTTCCGGTTTAAGTCTCGCGCCCGAACACGCCGGACAGATTTCCAAACGCATGTATCGTTCGACTTCGGAACGAGTCCACTCCGAATCGGTTTCCTTCCAGCGCCTTTCGAGGTTCGGGATAACGCCCTCAAATACTTTTTCGCCGGAGCTTTTTTCTTCGCCATTTAAAATCAGGTCAATTATTTTTTTTGGCAGAGTTTTGATCGGCTCATTTAAAGAAAAATTGTGTCTCGCGGCCAAATCCTCAAGCATCCACCAATACCACGACTGTCTTCCGACCCTGTGCGAAGCACGGCTCCACGGCTGTATCGCGCCTTCGGCCAAAGTCAGATTTTTGTTCGGCAAAACCAAATCCGGATCAACCTCCAAGCGCGTGCCAAGTCCGGTGCAAGCGGGACACGCCCCGTAGGGGCTATTGAAAGAAAAAAGTCTCGGCTCTATCGGAGGCAAAGAAATGCCGCAATCCGGACAGGCAAAGGTTTCCGAATACATCGCCTCATTCCATCCGGATGCCGTTTTACTCTGCTTTAAAACATCGTCGGCCGGAGCCACTCCGACAAAGCCTCCGCCCAAATTGAGCGCGGTCTCGAGAGAATCGCGAAGACGCGAACGATCAATGTCGGAAGCGATTATCAGACGGTCAACCACCACTTCAACAGAATGGCGTTTTTTTGGGTCGGTATCTAAATCGACGGCTTCTTCGGTGCGCATAACCCCACCGTCAAAACGGACCCGCAAAAAACCTTTTTTCTGGACCTCGGACAGGATTTTTTTATGCTCCCCTTTCTTGCCTCGCACCACCGGAGCCAGTATCAGGGCAACCGCGCCTTGCGGAAGATTCATTATTTTGCGAATTATCTCGTCGGGCGTTTGTTTTTTAACCGGTTTTTTGCAG
>MHMQ01000029.1 GCA_001819395.1 Candidatus Niyogibacteria bacterium RIFCSPLOWO2_01_FULL_45_48 | reverse complement strand
TGGAATGTTCTATATCAAAAAATTCCTAGCCGAAGCAAAAAGATATTTGAATCCGAACGGCGAAATCTGGATGGAGTTTTTGCCAGAACAAAAATCAACTTTAACAAAAATCATCAAAAAATATGACTACCAAAATTGGCAGTTCTATAAAGACCAATACGAAAGATGGAGATGTATTGTCGTGACAAAAATATAATTATCCCTTAAAATAAATTCTATGAAAGAAAAAATAATAGTCGCAATCGCTATAATATTAATAGTCGGGGCTGGAGCCTGGGCTTGGAAAAATTTTTCCAATTACCAACCAAGCGTAAATACTAACCAAGACGATACAAAAAATATGGTCCAACAATTAGAAGAACAGGGTTTGTTAAAAATAGAGGACTTAAAAATCGGCGATGGCGTAGAAGCGCATCTCGGTAATACCTTATCAATGAATTATCTAGGAACTTTAACTAACGGCAAAAAATTTGACAGCTCATATGATCGGGGTGAGCCATTTGAATTTCAAATTGGAGCTAGCCAAGTAATTCCGGGATGGGATATTGGAATTTTAGGAATGAAAGTAGGCGGCAAAAGAAAACTCACCATCGCCTCTCCACTGGCATATGGAGATAAAGCTATCGGAGCCATACCCGCAAATAGCACTTTAATTTTTGAAGTGGAACTACTAAAAGTAACCGCGAATTAATAATTTATGGAGGAAAATCAAAAAATTACCAAACAAGAGAAACGGCTCTTACGAAGAGAAGAAAGAAGCCTGGAACAAATACAAGTAGCTCGAAAAAGATTGTTCCGAAAAATTACCATGTGGACAGGTATTTTTGCCGGACTAGGACTCACTTTATATCTAATGATTCTGTTTGTTAACCGCCCCCTGCCAGAAACAAAATTAACAACAGAAATTTCTGCTAACGACCATATTAAAGGTAATCCAGCCGCGCTAACGACATTGGTAGAATACAGCGACTTTCAATGCCCAGCCTGCGCCAGTTACTTCCCTTTAGTTAAAAAACTGTTGGAAGAAAACGACGACGCAATACGCTTTGTCTACCGGCACTTTCCTCTTCCCCAACATAAGAATGCGCGCCTCGCCGCCAGCGTGGCAGAAGCAGCCGGATTACAAAATAAATTTTGGGAAATGCACGACTTAATTTTTGAAAATCAATTTCGATGGGAAAATCTCTCTAATGCCAAAGCTAGTGAGGAATTCACAAAATATGCCACTCAACTTGGTTTAAACCTACCAAAATTCACCACAGATCTTGATAGCGAAGAATTAAAAACCAGGGTGGAAGCTGACTACTTAAGCGGCAATGCCTCGGGGGTCAACTCCACGCCAACTTTTTTCCTAAACGGCAAAAAAATGCTCCAACCAAGAGATTATGAAAACTTTAAAAATATTGTTCTTGGCGCTTAGTTTGCTAGGATTTTTAGATGCATCATATCTCGCCATAAAATATTATCAAGGCGAAGCTCCCACCTGCGCTTTTTTTAAAGGCTGTGACGTTGTCACTACAAGCGAATATGCGACAATTTTTGGAATTTCTATAGCTTTACTGGGGGCAATCTATTATTTATCGCTTCTGATCCTCTCTATCATTTATCTGGATACAAAAAATCCTCGATTGATAAAAATCGGAACAGTGATTGCCGGAGGCGGATTTCTTTTTTCTCTCTGGTTAATTTATCTTCAAATTTTTGTCCTCAACGCGCTTTGTATTTATTGCGTAGCCTCTGCATTATCTTCAACAAGCCTTTTTATCATAGGCATGATTCTTTGGAAAAAATCTTCTTACTAGCGATTACTCCTAAAGAGTAATTTCGCAAACTCCGCCAACGCAGGCGAGTTCTTTTGAGCCATGAGTTTCATCTTCTTTCTCATAAAGAAGGATTTGAGAGAAATCAATTTCTGGATAAAACTCCGCCATTTTAAGATATTGGCCTTCGGTAATCTCTTCGTAAGGAGCGAGCGCATAAACATGTTCGGAGCGAGGCAAAAAAGATAACCCTCCCAGCATATCCCAATGTTCATAAAGCCAATTAGCCACTGCCACCCATTCGTCATTGCCCACAGAAATCGTCACCGAAGGATTATGCTCGGTAAAATTCTGCTTAACCATTTTCCAATGTTCCAACTGCTCAATCGCGGTAAGATCATTGCGAAAAACTGAACCCCGAGGAGCCTTTACCGGAAACTCCAAAACATAATTAGAGGCCTCGCCGTCTTTCTGCCCAACTTCCGGATAATAAGCAACTTTTTGATCCCGCAACATATGAAACAGCGGATCCGCGGCAGAAATACGCACTCTGCGAATATAATATTTTCCGTGGCGCGGATGCAGGCCCGAAGAAGCATCCACTAATTGAGAAACGGTGCCAGACGGCTTAACACAAGTAATCGCCGTGGATTGATTGATGCCAAACCGTTGAGCGTAAATCTTATTGACCTTAATCGCCTCTTCTTTTAAATTAATTAGCGCTTCGGATTTTCTCACTTCCGGACAATCCCATTGTCCGGTTACAGAAACGCCCAACAAACGCTCTTCCTCACAATTTTCTTTCCATTCCTTGGATAAAAATGGAAAAGCGATAAGAGTAGATTGATAAGTTCCTAAAATGGTTGCTAAACGAACCTTGCGCAGCAAATCCTCTTCCTTGTCTTCAACTCTTGCCACCACTTCAGACAAATTACAAAACTGCTTGGATTTTAAAACAATTTCCCCGCAAGGATTAGTGCCGCAATTGACGGCATCTTTCGCAAACACTTTCCATCTTCTTTTAGGCAATTGATTTTTCAAACTGCCACGATTAAAAATTCCGCGCTCACCCGTACCGCTTTTAGCCAAAGTAATCCACTCATCTAAAAACAAACTCGCCGCAGGCTTTTCATTGTAAGCCGCAGAATTATTAGCCATGCTGCGTTGCGGCTCGGTTAAATAAAACTGTCCGGTTTTTGCCAAACGCATTTTTTCATCATCTACGTCAGAAAGGGAAATCAACGCACTGCGCCGGACGCCTCCGGAAACCACAATTTCTCCAATTTTGCAGATAATATCGTGAACATCAATGGTGTCCAAACGGCGTCCCTGCTTAGCCAGAATTTTTATCTTAGAAAATTCCAATAATTCCCGCAGTGGCCCAGGGCCGGAACTTCTACCCCCCATAACCTTAAGCCGAGCGCCGACCGGACGTAATTGGGAATAATCTAACTCAATATCTTTACCATCAAACCAAGTTTTCAAAGCTAAGATAAAGGCTTCCGCCCATCCCTCCTTACTATCTTCAATTACATGGATAGCTATTTTCTTTCCGATTTGTTTTTTAATCTGCGGCAATTTTTGGACATTCTGCTGCTCCACCGAAAATCCCACGCCGGTGCCGCACATAGAAAGATACATAATTTCGCCAAAGTCTCTAAGTTTTGAAGGCGCGATAAAAGAACAATTATAAGCGCAAACATTAGTGGCGCGCGCCGCTTTCCCCGAGGCCCATAAAAGACGCATAGACGGCATCACTTCTTGCTTTAGAATCGCTTCTTGAATTTCCTGATACTCCTCATCTTTTAATTTATCACCCAAATTTTCTTTCATAAAATTCACATAGCGCTGAACGCTTTCTATCCAAGTCTCCCGCCTCCCCTCTTCTTCAATCCAACGGGAATAGCTTCTATAATAAATAAACTCCGATAAAGGATTGCGGAAGTATTTTTTGCTTTCCTCAACTAATTTTTTAACCCTACTCGGAATTTCTCTCCGTTTTTCACGAAGTTCAGCGCGCTCACGGCGATAAAGAATATAAGCTTTAGCGGTTTTAGAATATTCCTCTAAAATTAGAATTTCTTCTACCACATCTTGAATCTGCTCAATGCCTAAAATTTGTTTGGGCAGATATTTTTTTAATAATTCTTTTAATACGCGGTCAGAAACTTTTTTCGCCTCTTTCATTTCGCCTTCACTAGCCGCCGTCATCGCCTTTAAAATCGCCGCGGTTATCCTATCTTGATCAAAGGGCACTATCGCGCCATCGCGCTTGCGAACTTGTTTAAACATAAAGATAAAAAGTTAAGCTTATATTTATATTCTAAACCGAAAAATAAAAAACGCCCTGTGGATAGAAATCCATTCCGACATACGTTGGAATGGTACTGCGTACCATCACCAAATGATAAGATTTTGAATACTACTCATCATTTGGTGGGATTTATGTTATTTCCCTCCGCTGCGCTACGGGGCAGCCAGTCTTCTGGCAGAAATTATAAGTACTATTTCTGAAAATTTTCTGAAAAAATCTTATCTATCTTTGCCGCTAGGATAAAATCATTATCAAAAAGACCATAAATAGCATGGGTCCAGAGATCAAAACGTATACGATTATAGCGAATATCAATATTAGGATGATGCTTCTCCTGTTCCGCCAAATCTGCCACCTTATTTACAAAGTTTATAGATTTTTTAAAATCAGAAAACTTAAATTCTTTTCGAATGAGCTGATATTTCACGCCCTTCTCACTTACGCCTTCAACTAATTGCCAACCTGAAACTTGTTTTAAGTATTCTTGAATTTTATTTTGATCAAGCGGCAACACTCCGCCTTCGCAAGAAACGCAATGTCGAGATATTAAATTTTCCATTTTATTAGTGCTGGAGCGGTGAATCGAACACCGGACGCCAGCCTCTTCAGGGCTGCGCTCTACCACTGAGCTACTCCAGCTCAATAATTAAAATATCATATCTGTCCCTAAAACTAAATGCTTTGCCTAATCTTCTTCATCCACTGTTCCATAAACCAAAGATTATGAATAGTTGCCAAAATTGGCCCCAATATTTCATGCGCCTTAAATAAATGTGAAAGATAAGCGCGCGAATAACTTTTGCAAGTAGAACACCCACACTTTTTATCAATCGGATTTTTGTCCTTAAGATACCGGCCTAATTTTAAATTCAATAATTCGTAACTGCCGCCCCTAGCCAGCAACGCTGAACCGTTGCGAGCAATTCTCGTTGGCATTACGCAATCAAAGGTGTCCATTCCTAATTTTACTCCCTGAATAATATCGTCTGGCGCGCCAATTCCCAATAAATGCTTGGGTTTATTTTCTGGTAATAAAGGAGTAAACCAGCCTAAAATTTTATACATTTCTTTTTTGGTATTCCCTAAAGCGCCGCCAATGCCAATGCCATCAAAATCCATTTTAGAAATAAACTTTGCCGCCTCTTCACGAAGATCCCGAAAAGCTCCTCCTTGAATAATTCCGTATAGAGCTTGCCGCCCCATTTCATTGGGCGAGCCTCGTCCAGTAGTGACGGGGTCTCCGCCCTGAAAAGCTGCTAATGATCTTTTTGCCCAGCGGTGAGTGCGAGCCAAAGATTTCTTAGTATAGACGTAATCGTGTAAAGGCGAAGTGCATTCGTCAAAAGCAAAAATAAGATCGGCGCCGAGATTACGCTGAATTTCAATAGATTTTTCCGGCGTCAGAAAGCGTAGAGAACCATCCAAATGAGAACGAAACTCTACTCCATTTTCAGTAATTCTAGTCAGTTTTTCTTTTTTAATAACATGCTCAGTTTCACCGTGAAGTACGCCGCCCTTTTCCCCGGGAAACATACTCGCCACTTTTCCTACTCCATGCTCCAGACCATAACCTAAACTAAAAACCTGAAATCCACCGCTATCCGTAAAAATCGGCCGGTCCCAATTCATAAACTTATGCAAACCGCCCATTTTTTTAATAACTTTATCGCCTGGCCGTAAATAAAGATGATAAGTGTTGCATAAAAGCGATTGATACCCAATTGATTTAAGCTGATCAACGGTCATACCTTTTACAGTTGCTTGTGTTCCCACGGGAATAAAAGCCGGCGTCTCAATAACGCCGTGCTTTGTTTCTATAATTCCCCGCCTTGCTCTACTGTTCTTGGATTTTTTAAGAATCCGAAACCTCATAATTAACTATCTTACAATCTTATAGGGTCTTTTGGTTAAATCAATGATAGCAGAAGGCTTTCGCTTACGATTAACTCCAGTAAAAACTACCGCGTCAATCAAATCTGAATTCTTTCCAAAAGATTCTTTATAAATTCTTGGATCCGGTAAAGGTTCCTGTTTAGAAAGATTGGCGCTGGTGGCAACTAACGGCTTATCAAAATGTTTAAAGATTTTCTTTGCCCAGCCAGTTTTCGGAATACGAAAAGCCGCAGTATGCTTTTGAGTTACCAACGGCGAAAGATTTTTAGATTTTAAAATAAAAGTAGTTGGACTTTTAGCAGAAGTAATTGCTCTTTTTTGATCCTGATTGAAAATAGCGTATTCGGAAAGCATATTCATATCTCTGATCAAAACTGGAAAGGACTTGCCTAACTGCCTGCCCTTAACTTGATAAACCTTAAGAAGCGCCTGCGGATTAGTGGCGTCACAGCCCAAGCCATATAAAGTTTCAGTTGGGAAAATAATCACCCCGCCTGCATTTAAAACTTGGCTTAGAAACTTAGGATCTTTATTAAAAGCATTCTTAATGGCAAACATCATATTTTGTATATAATATCAGATAAATCTTATTCTGTCAATAAGGAGGCTGGGAAAAAGAAAAACCGGCCAAGAGCAACTTGGCCGGTCTGAACTAAATCTAAATAACGGAGTGGGCTTTCTTGGTGGAAATTTGAACTTGACGCGCCCTATAAATTTCCAGACCAGCATCTTGCCAACCAATAAGCCGGAACAAAATGCCGCCCACCTCCATATTGCCAGAATGAGAACGAAGGTGCCGGGCAACGATATATAAGGCGCCTTTCAGGATGAGAAAACTTGCCGCTTGAGCAATGGCGGTAGGGATTCTCTCACCATTATATTCGCTCATAGTCGTTTTCCCGCTCACCACAATAAATACTTCTCCCACTTCAAGGCGCTCGGCAATCCGCAAAAAATCCATATAATCTAAATCGCCACGGCCGATCCTGCGACCCATTGCATCAAACCACTGAGCATCTTTCGAGAAACAAACAGCTTTTTCCTGAAGATCCTGCAACTCGAAACGCCCCAATAACTCATCGTGGCGATTTGCCATCACAAAAGTACGATCTCCCGTTTGAACGCACGATGTCGGCGCTGGCATGGCAGGTTCCTTTCTGAAAAAAGATTGATGAGAAAATAGGTTGTTGTCAGGAGACAAAATAATTCCCCTGCGCGCTCGAGCAGCGTTGCTCTTCGCAATCAGCTCACCAATCTCTAACCGAGAAACATGAAGAACCGAAGCAAACTTCAAACTGCCATTAACTGAATAAATCTGTCCGCCGCCCACGGCAGCAAAACAATTTTCACCCAAATAACGGATATTCAGCCTATGATTATCCGTCTCTTTCAGCTTATCGAACGCCAAGAACAAGTAACAATCAAAACCTAAAATTACCTTCCTAAATCGCAGAAAATCTTCCCGTGAAAGCCGTCCCTGGCCAATTTTTTTACCAGAGCAATCAAACCAAGCTCCGTAAAAAATTGGGATTTCATTCTGGGGCATAAAACCTCCTATCTATGGTAATCCTAAATTGAAAATTTTAGTAAAGAGCTATTTAAAGACACAATATCTTTAAATTATCCTATAATATAGCAAATATCAATTATTCTGTCAAGGGCCACATCTAAGGCGTTCGCAATGGCTTAAATTAAAACCACCCCAACAGTCGTCGGGGTGGTTATGTGTAACAAGGCGGCATTGGATACGCGTCATCAGAATCTGCCGCATATTTTAAATATTCTGTGTCCATCTCGCCGGCAAAAACCGCCTTGGCAATATCTTCAGCTTTCTGCAAAGAAATAAAACCAAAATAGTATCCATCATAAACTTGCTCATAAAACTGGCCTGCATTTTGAATGACGTAAGCGCCGTCACGAATAATTAAAATCGTACTGACCCGAACCATCGTTCCCGGATCCTCAATAGACATTCCCTCTTTCAGCACCAAACCAATCTCTCCAACAGCCAAATTACGAATAATTCTCCAAAGAATATCTATGGAAAAAGAACCATAAGCTTCCAGAGAGATACTACCCTCTCTTACCTTTAAAAGCCAACCGTGTTTCAAATCAAAAGCGCTATTATCCATAAAATTCTCCAAAAAATGATTACAGCATCTGGCGATTCACTAAGTCAGCCATTTCCGCCCGCAAATCTTCCAAATTTTCATCAATAATCAAAATACAATCCTTAACTGACATCCCGTTACGTAAGGCCATCTTCATAACATCAATAAACTGACTGACAGCATTGCGACTAATAGCTAACATAGTCTGCGCCAATAATGGATTCGTTTCACCTAAAGAATCAACTGCCCGAGAAATATCCTCTGGCAGCTTCCAAGCAAAAGCTCCATCCTGATCAGCATTCACAACAATGGTATGGCTCATTGGCCACCTCCTATTAAAAATAGGAAAACGGAATTGTAAAAGATCAATCTTAACTTTGAATATTATAAACCCTAAAATTGGGTTTGTCAACCTTTTAAAACTATTCGCTAAAATTTTGCCTTAGGGCTGAATTTATAGTAAAATCTAATCAAACCTTAGTGCTCCCGTCGTCTAGTCTGGTCTAGGACCCACGCACCAGAGCAAAGCTCGATGCGGGGCACGCATCGGCATTCCTTGCCCCATACTAAAATTAAGCTACAATAATACAAATAGTGGCCCTATCGTCTAGTGGCCTAGGACGTGGCCTTCTCAAGGCCAAAACACGGGTTCGATTCCCGTTGGGGCTAATTAATTTTTTAGTGCGGGATCAAGACGAAGACTCGGGTTCGAATCCCGACGGGAGCACTTGTTGTATTTTCGAACCCTTTGGCGGCCAATTCAGCCTCATATTTCCGCTCCATTACTACGTTTTTTCGATCCACCCACCGGTTCGAGGTGAGGCGGGACAGTAAATCCCGCTTTTCTTCGGGATCTGCCAAATTGCATAGATTTAAAGCGGATTTTGCCAGTTCGAGGAATTCCTGAATCCGATCGGGTACGGCCAAGGTTTCCTGCTCGATTTCCTCGATTTTGTCTTTGACCTCTTTCTGCTGAACCAGAAGAGAGGCGTTTCGTTTTTCAAAGGTTTCTTTGTCCACCAAGCGGTCAATCAGGGCATCGGTGAGGCGCGCCAAACGCGCCTCGATGTCTTGGAGATGAATTTTCAATGACCGAAGGTGCTCGGTTTTGTGGCCGGCCCATTCGTTTCGAAACCCGACCAGCATTTCTTGGAGAATGTCCTGATGATAGTGATTCAGATTGAAAGGCTCTAAAGCCTGGCAGGCGGCCTCGGTTACCCTTTCCTCCCGAACCGAGGTTGGAGCGCAACCCGAAGTGTGGCATCGGTAGTAGACGTGGCCTTTTTCGCCCAGTTCTTTTTGGGAGTATCCAGCTTTTATTCGGTGCATTTTTAAATAATTGGGAAGGGGTTTCATTGGGCGTACACTATGATTCTCCTTCGACCTTAAAATCGCTGGTAGGGTGGCAATCTTGCCGCTCTGGCAATTTCTGGGGAAAACTCTTATTGTGCCCGAGAAAAGAGGAATTGAAAATGAACACCCCATAGTTTATATCAGGGGGACGAGCTTTATTGTTGTTGACTTGTTCATTTGCGCCGTGGTACCATACGATTCAGAAACATTCAGACAGTCGAATTTGACATACGGAAAAGGAGAGGTATGATTTTGATTTGGTTTATCGTTATCTTGTTGACGATTGTTGTGAATAATTGGTTGTTTAATGAGGAGAAAAAAATGGATGATACATTTCCGGAAGGCACTCCACTTTGGTTTAAGTTGTGGGCCACAAAGGCCGAAACACGGCGACACCGTGTCACTTTGAAATTTATCGCAGGGAATGCTTTGGCTATTTTGGCAATGGCGGTTGGTGTGATCCTGTGGATTCCTACCAAAGGAGACGTTACCAAGACAGTCGTTGGCCTGGCAACGAAGGAATCGGTAACGACGCTTACCAAGACAGTTGAGGGCCTGGTCGTAACGGTTGATGGCTTGGCTACAAAACAAGGCCTTCAAAAAGAAATCCGCATGCTTCGGAAAGAACTGTTAGAAAATGACAGAGAAATGCTTCGGTGGGTGTTGGGAGCCCGCGCTAATGAAGCAGTCCGACAAGCCATTCGAGACAAACTCGTGGATTTGGATAGTAAGATTCAAAACCTAGATAAAGCCCTTGCCGACAATCTTTCGGAGATACCGGATTCTTTCAAACCCGCCATGGGAAAGATTGAACAATTCGAACCGGACTCTGGCCGCCTTTTAGTGAGGACTCTGGCCGGGAAGTTACTGGAGGGAAAAATTGAAACGCATCATGCGTCGAGGGTTGAGCTAATACAGATGGAGGGCATTGTGAACGTTCCGATGGCGGAAAAGTTTGTCGGGTTGGAAATTGATCTGGTTTTTGAAGAATTAGCTTCCGGAAAAACAAGAACGATTTGGCCAAAAAGGATATACGAAAAATTGGAAAAAGAAAAATAGGTTTAAAGTATGCCGGCATGTAATACATGCTGGCTTTTATTTTCGAAAATGAAAAACCCAGGGAAAGCATGCGCTGTTCTCTCCCTGGGCAGTGGTTTGCCTGATCCCGCGTTGCGGGCCTCAAGCCACCACCTGTTCTCCTTTCTCGATTCTCTGCGTGATGTTGACGATCAGGTTGGCAAACTCTTCGTTCCTTCGTTCGACCAATCGGAGGCGGAGGGGTTAGATTCCATCATCCGAACGATGCTCGAAACCCAAACCAGATTCCTCTCAAAGTGGGAATCGGATTTTTTGATTTCCGTATATGGGAACCGCTTGTCCTTCAAACAACGAAAGACGGTCTTCTCCATTAAAAAGAAAATCGAAGAACGGGAAGCTGCGGAACGCGGTTCGACCGATTCTACGCGAAAAGATTCTTGAACGTTCTTCGTGGAAAAAGACCGACCAGAGAACGTCCCAAGGTGGATGAAACTTTTTTCCCCGGTGAATAAAAAAATAAAAAAATCCCGGGGTGCGTAGCCCCGGGACCTTGCGATCGGACGCAAGGGGGTAAAAAGAACAGGTTCTTAATCAAAGAAAGGAGAGCGATGAAACAAGTTAATTTGTTTCTGGCTCTACTAATAATTTTGATCGCAATACTTAAAGCATAATTGCTTCTGCAATAAACAGTTAAGACCAATTTCTGTTACTTTAGGCGAAGCGCCGTCAACAGCGGTGCTTCGCCATTTTTATCGGTTCTTGAGAACTGTTCGTAATAATATGTCATATCTCCCATAATGTCAATAGGTTATAAGTGATTTGAATTGCTACGTTCCGATTCGCCACACTCCGGAAAAATACGCCTTCATCTTCCCCTTTGACTCCAGGGTCGGTTTGGCCTTTCCGGCTTCCCAGTCACCCAGGGACGAGGCGTCCACTCTGGCTTCCTTGGCCAACTCCCGGAACCATCATCCCAAGGGCTTCCCGGCGGATTCTCAGCCATTCCCCGAAGTTTCGGGTCGGCCTCCAGGGACAGAAGTCCAGGAAGTCGTAGATGCGGGGGAGGCAACGAATCCCGGGTTTCGTGGCGTTTCTCTCCCAGTTGAAAACCGAGGTTTCGCTCGCTCCCAGAATCTCCGCCACCTGTTTCTGGAGGAGTCCCAGGTCCATTCTCCGGGCCCGGATCTGATCTCCAAGGGTTTGGATTTCCTTGGGATACGCCGGGTTACGGGGTTTTTGTCCTCTTAAGTGGACATGGCACATTGGCCATGAATCCCTGAGGTTTCGTGGCGAATGTGCCACATTCTTCAGGGAACCGGGAAGGTAGACGAGATCAATGGAAACATCGTCTTTGCCGATGGTTAGCGTAAGTGCGGGGTAGGTGACCCGGCGCTTTTTTGTTTGGGGATTCTCCTCCCCGGGGGAAAGAGGAGAATCTCAAATCTTTCATTTTTAAGGAGGCATTTCCCCAGCAAAATCCAAGTATCAATTTATTCTGAAAACGGTTGAATCCGTAAGCTCCGCGCAAGGCGGGGCTGAGCTTCGGTCTGCGGCCGCCCATCTGGATACCCAGATTTCTCCCACCGGGATCTTGGATCTGGTCGGAGGGTTCCTCTTCCTGATTCCATTCATCGGCGTGGTCGGTCCCGGTTTCTGGCAGTTGGAACCGGACCAGGTTCACCTGGCTCTGCCACCCCCTCCGCCCGACCACCGTTCCTAAGCCGGGCATCCATTTTCTTTATCCCCTTAAACTATTTTTCTGAGGAGGTTTTCCATGGGCCAATACGTGCAAAACAATTTGGTCAAAGACGAAACCCTTGTCTACGAAACCAAGTACCATTGGATCATCTTCGTTTCCTGGCGGACCATTTTTACGCTGGGAATCGGTTCTTTGTTGGATTTCTTCACCAGCGAATTCGCCATCACCAACAAACGGATCATCATCAAAGTCGGGCTGATCTCCCGACGCACGGTGGAAATGAATCTTCAAAAAGTGGAATCCGTGAAGGCGGACCAGAGCATTCTTGGCCGGTTGCTGGGATACGGTTCTATCATGATTGTTGGGAGCGGCGGCACCAAGGAAATCTTTTATCGCATCTCCCATCCTTTGGAGTTCCGCAAAATGTTTCAGCAACAAATCTCCGGTTGAACTCAAAACCTGGCGGCGGCTTTTAAACAGCCGCCGCCTTTTCTTGAAAGAAATTTCATGAACCACTTAAAACATCTTCAAGCGTTTTTCCCCTGGGCGTTTTATTGGTGTTTCTTGTTGCCCGGGTGCGGGGATGAAAAACCCGCCCTGTCTTATTCCTCGCTTCCGACAGATCTTCCAGTATCGGCTCCCAGTTCTGTTGAAGTGAAATCTGTCGGTATCCAAGAAAGGAGGAATATCCATGTCCGCCCCGAATGAATGGAGAGGCGAAGTCCTTTTGGAATTCGCCTTGCGCCTGGTTCAAGCCTTGTCCTGGCCAAAACCGGGTTACTGGTTTGTGACCGAGAAAGAACGAGTCCAGGTTCTCGCGGAGAAAGAATACTGCGTGAGGTTTGAAGGAGAAAGGGTGCACGGCATTGGGCTAGATTTGAAAGCACTTGACAATAACAGACCGATGCGTTAATATAGCTACAACATCAGAATTCCGGAAACAATTTCAGCCCTTTTCTTAAGGAGGTGCTATGTTGTCCGATTATTCCTTCGTGTTGGTGGGATTCTTAGGGGGGTTTTTAGTGGGTATAACATTCTGTAATTTTTTGCACGCGATTTTTAACAGTCATCACCGCCGATAAATTCGGCGGTGTTTTTACTCGCTTTTGGTCTTACTTGTTTGGCTATCCATCAAATATTGGGCGATGAGAAATACGAATGCGATTATAAATGCGACAAAACCGCACCAAAATTCAACGTTTAGCCGATCGACTTTTGCGCTAATCGCATCACGAGCGGACTGCTCGATTTCTTTTTGATGCTCAATTTCATTTTGTAACAGGACTAGCGAAAGTGCTTTTCGAGCGTCTTGGAGAATAATAGTTTCGAGCTCGTCTACTCGTTTGGCGACCCGTTCCGTCTGTGATTTCAATAATTCTATGGACGGCGATGGCAACACGACGGGAGGGGACGTTTTGAGACCATCAATAATCTTCTCCAAGGTGTTGAAATTCTCTCGAATCTCTGTAATTTGGCTTTCAAGATTTGCGAATCGTCTTTCTTGCATCGCCTGCGGTCCGATCCGCTGTGCCAAATGGGCAGGCAATAAATTCCCCACCAATAGCGGGGCGGTTGCCGCAGTAATGGAGAGAATCAGAAGCCAAGGGAACCGCCGATTAGGGGTGTGGTGTGTTTCAGGGTTTCCCATGATGCACCTCCTAATGTTGCAAGAGATTTATTGGGCGAACAAATATCCGAAATAATACGGCAACCGAATTCACCCGTAATTCGCCAAAAAGTTATTTATTCCCGGAATCATGTTCTCCACT
>MHMQ01000028.1 GCA_001819395.1 Candidatus Niyogibacteria bacterium RIFCSPLOWO2_01_FULL_45_48 | reverse complement strand
AAAAATATAAGCCGGATGCCGTTATTTTTCCGATATCGCCTCATTTTGCTTACGATTATGTTATTTACGAATTGGCGCGTTTTTTGGGCGTAAAAACGATGGCTTTTTATGACACCCTTATCCCCGGAAGAGCGCTACTTTACGGTGGCGATATTTTGGACGGAAGCAAGGATCTTTTGGAGGCGTTTAATAAAAATAAAAAACAAAAATTCTCGGTTCATGATTTAGCCAAAGATATTCGGGAATATTACGAGCCGAGAATCGGCGAAAGCTATAACTCGGTTCCGTCGGCCATTATGGAGCAAAAGAGAAATTATTCTTTTTTCCACCGGATTTTTTTGGAGCCAAAAATAAAACAAAGTATTCGCGATTTATCGTTTTTTTATAAAGCGCCTCGGTATATCTGGAATGTTTGTTGGCAAAAAAAATGGGATTTGTTTAAGTTTCCGGTTGTTTTCGTCCGCCGTCTATTCTTTTCAAACCTTAAAAAAGAATATAAAGCTTTTGAAACTCGGCCGGATTTAAACAAAAAGTTCGTGTATTTTCCTCTTCATGTACAGCCGGAATGCACAACCTGTCCGGAAGGGGGGGTATTTGTTAACCAGATTTTAACGCTTGAAACGATTTCCGCAGCTCTTCCAAGCGATTGGGTTATTTATGTAAAAGAACATCCGATCCAGTGGATTCGTTTTGGAATAGATTATAGCGACGACCGCTACCGGGGATATTACGAAAAAATGGCCTCTATTCCCAAAGTTCGTATTTTACCGATAAACACCAATTCTTATGAATTAATCCGTCGTTCCGAAGCGGTAGTTACGGTTGCCGGTTCCGCGGCCTGGGAATCCGTTCTTCTTTTGAAACCCGCTGTTATTTTCGGTTATCCTTGGTTTCAGCATTGCCCGGGCATGTTGAAAGCGGACGGGGTTGAGTCGTGCAGGAAGGCCCTGGAAAAAATCGTTTCGGGTTTCAGCGTGAGCCGGCAGGAAATAATAAATTATTTGAAAAGTTACGAAGAAGCAAGCATACCGGCCTTCATAGACCATTCGGCGGGCAGAGGAAGCTCTTTAAGCCGGGAGGAAAGCATGAAAAATGTCGCGCGAACCGTGTTAAAGGAATTAAAAATAAAAAATTAAAATACATGCGCTTGTTTCTCATTTGGACCGGAATGGATTTGGCCAGAGAACTGATTCCAAGACTGCGGGCCCAGTCTCACGAGGTTGCTTATTGGGTCGGCTTAAAAGGCGGGGGAGAAGAAAAGTTCCCTGAAGTTATTTTCCATGACCATTACGACGCGTGGGACGGCAAGCCCGCGCCCGCGCTTGCTTCAGAAAAGTTTGATCCCCCGTCCGCGGATCTTATCGGCAGATTTCATAAAACCGAGTCGCTGATTTTAACAATGATGAACAAGCATTTTGACTGGATGGGCTCTGATGAGCGAAAACACTTGTATTACCACATGCTTTCGTACTGGTCAGGCGCGCTTAAAAAATTAAAGCCGGATGCGGTTATTTTCAGTTACATTCCGCATACTGTTTACGACTATCTTCTTTTTGAACTGGCCCGTTCGGAAAACATTAAAACCGTTATGCTCCAAAACACAATGCCGATTACCGGACGTATGCTTATTTATGATGATTTTCGGGAGGGAAGCGCAGAATTGAAAAACCAAATGGAAAAAAACAAAAATCGTAAATTTTCGCCGGAAGACCTGACCGGAAATACCCGAGAGTTTTATGAAAGCCGTATTAAAACCGGACAAGACGCGGCCCCGCAGTATCTTAAGGAATCGCGCAAACGCTTTTCGTTTTTTAATCGCGTGCTTTTAAAAAGCAACGCTGTTTTTACGTCTTTTAAAAACGGCGATTTCGCCGAGCGGATGTTTACGCGCGCGATAAAATTACTGAAAGAAAACATACGGGAAGAATATAACCGCGTGTCAACAGAACCTGATTTTTCGCAAAAATACATTTACGCCCCTCTCCATTATCAGCCCGAATGTACCAGTTCTCCTCTTGGGGATGTGTTTGTTGACCAGATTTTGATGATAAAAACATTGTCGGCTTCTTTGCCTGAAGGATGGATTATTTATGTAAAAGAGCATCCTTCCCAGTGGTTTAAAAGGGGCCTCAATTACGGCTCCGTCAGATATAGAGGCTATTATGACCAACTTTCCCGGATTCAAAACGTTCGTTTGGTGCCGGTTACTGCCGATTCGCACTTGCTTACGCAGTCGGCCAAGGCAGTCGCAACCATAAGCGGCGTTGCGGGTTCGGAGGCGATTTTACGCGGAAAACCGGCCGTTGTTTTCGGTTATCCTTGGTACCGCGATTGCCGCGGCGTTTTTAAGGTGGACGGCGCTGATGCCTGTCGTGATGCTCTTAAAAAAATTGAGAACGGGTTTTCGGTGAACGGCCAGTCCGTTATTAATTTTCTGAAAAGCGTTGACGAAGTCGGCATACGGGCATATATTGATATGTACGGTCAAAGGACATCCGGAGTCAATGAGGATGAAAGCGTGTCCAACATTTCAGGCGCGATTTTAAAATCGCTTGAAAAAAATTAATTTATGCCTTTTGAAGACTTAAAAGATAAAACGATTTTAATAACCGGAGGCACCGGCTCTTTCGGACGTAATTTTGTCCGGCATTTACTGGCGTCGTCCGAAGCGAGAAAAATCATAGTTTTTTCCCGGGATGAGCTGAAACAGCATGAAATGAAAGAAGAGCTGAACGATAAACGTCTTCGTTTTTTTATCGGCGATGTCCGCGACCTGCCACGCCTGCAGCGGGCGTTTAAGGATGTTGATTTTGTGGTGCACGCCGCCGCGTTAAAACAGGTTCCGACCCTGGAATACAATCCTTTTGAAGCCATACAGACAAATATAATAGGCAGCCAAAATATTATTGACGCCTCCATTGATCAGGGCGTAAAGAAAGTTATTTTGATATCAACAGACAAAGCGGCTGAGCCGGCCAATCTTTACGGCGCGACCAAACTTTGCGCCGAAAAGTTATTCGCGAGCGGCAACTCTTATTCTCCACAAAAAACCATTTTTAGCTCCGTCAGATACGGAAACGTCATAGGAAGCCGCGGAAGCGTCATTGATACGCTGAAAAAAAGCCGGGGATTAAAACGGGTCCGTATTACCGATCCCGACATGACCAGATTTTGGATAACGCTTGAACAAAGTTTTGAGCTTGTGGGTTTTGCGCTCAAACACATGGTTGGCGGAGAGATATTCATACCCAACAATCTGCCGAGCATGAGACTGGGCGATTTATTTGAAGCTGCCGCTCCCGACGCCGAGAAGGAAATTATCGGCATAAGGCCCGGAGAAAAAACTCACGAGGTGCTGTTAACCAAAGAAGAATCCCATCGGGCGCTGGAGATGGATGGGGCTTACGTGGTGTTTTCCGCGTTTCCGCACTCGAAAGATCTCTATACAAAATATAATAGGCTGGGAAATAAGGTTGAAGCTGGTTTTTGTTTTGCCAGCGATACAAACAAAAACTGGTTTACCAAAGAAGATTTTAAGAAGTTGCTGGACACAGAGTCATGATCCCTTATAGCAGACAATGGATCGATGAAAAGGACATAGGCGCGGTAAATAAAGTTCTCCGTTCGGATCTGATCACTCAAGGGCGAGTAGTGCCGGAATTTGAGCGCTCTATTGCCCGTTATTGCGGAGCTAAATATGCCGTTGTTGTTTCAAACGGAACAACGGCTCTGCATCTCGCGTATCTCGCGGCCGGTCTTAAGAAAGGAGACGAAGTTATAACGACTCCGAACACGTTCGCGGCGACTTCAAATATGGTGCTTGCGGTCGGAGCAAAGCCGGTTTTTTGCGACATCCGTTCGGATACGTGGAATATTAATGAAAGCAAAATTGAACGTTTGATAACCTCAAAAACCAAAGCGGTTGTGCCGGTGCATTTTGCGGGACATCCGTGTGAGATGGGCGAAATTTACAAAGTCGCGCGCCGGCATAAACTTTTTGTGATTGAAGACGCCTGCCATGCTCTTGGGGCAAGGCACAAAAAAAGCAGAATAGGCGACTGTCGGTTTTCGGACATGGCTGTTTTCAGTTTTCATCCGGTCAAAACAATCACCACCGGAGAAGGGGGCGCGATTCTTACGAATAATAAAAAACTCTACGAAAAAATTTTGCTTTTACGAAACCACGGCATAAAGAAAGACGCGAACGGGTTTAATGTGATGACGGAACTTGGCTATAACTATAGAATGACCGATATTCAGGCGGCTCTCGGTTTGTCTCAGATGAAAAAACTGGATAAGTTTTTGCGCGATCGTATCGGCGTTGCCGAAAGGTACGATCGTGTTTTGGCCGATATTCCGGAAATCCAACTGCCCGCAAAACTTCCGGGGAATTATTCCGGATGGCATATTTACGTAATTCACCTTAAAAACGCGAAATTGCGCCAACCTCTCGCCGAGTTTTTGAAAAGATCGGGCATCGGAGTAAATTTCCACTATCCGCAGGTGTATTCTCATCCGTATTATCGGCAGATGGGCTATCGGACGCGTCTAAAAAACGCGGATATTCATCACGCCGCCTGCCTTACTTTGCCTTGTTACCCCGGTTTGGGCGGTTCGGATATTGACAGGGTCGCCGGTCTGATTAAAAAATTTTTTCTTTCAAAATGATCGCGGCCATAATTCAATCCAGGATGGGCTCAACTCGCCTGCCCGGCAAGGTGCTTAAAAGGACGGAAGGGAAAACTTTGCTTGAGCACATGATTGGAAGGGTTAGGCGCGCGAAAACTCCGGATAAAATAATTGTTGCCACGACAGAAAATCCAAAAGACGACGCCCTGGCGGATTTTGTAAAAAAGCTTGATATTGAGATTTTTCGGGGCTCGGAAGAAGATGTTTTAGAGAGATATTATGGGGCGGCTAAAAAATTTTCAGCCGAACATATTGTCCGTCTGACCGCCGACTGCCCGTTAATGGATCCGGAGGTTGTTGACGAAGCCGTTAATTTTTATACTAACGGCAATTATGACTACGTGAGCAACGTCAATCCGCCCACTTATCCGTGGGGCATGGACGTTGAGGTTTTTTCTTTTGGCGCGCTGGAACGGGCATATAAAGAAGCAAGGTTAGAGCCAGAGCGCGAACACGTAACTCCTTATATCAGAAATCATCCCGAAATTTTCAGCATCGGCAACGTTGAATATAAAGAAAATTTCGCCAATTTGCGCATAACCGTGGACAACCCCGAAGATTTTGCCGTTGTCAGCGGAGTTTTTAAGGAGCTCTATCCTCAAAAGAAAAATTTTGGTCTGCAAGACATTTTGAATCTTCACAAAGAAAAGCCGGAAGTGTTTTTGGCCAACAGCCATATTAAAAGAATATGAAGTCATCCGAAGCCGTTGCGGTTTTGGGCGGAAGTTTGGTAAAAAAAGACGGGAAATGGCGGACGACAAATTTTGATGAAGGAGATAATTTCGGGGTCCAGGGAGACAGAATAAGGGTTATCGCGGCAAGCCTTTTATATAAGAAGAAAAAAACAAAAATCATTGCTTTGGGCGGAAGGGGACAGCTGGAAAACATTCCCGATTCTCCGCCGGTTTCGGAAATCATAAAAGACGAACTTGTTGAACTCGGCGTCAACACAGAAGATGTTTTTTGCGAGAAAAAATCAGGAAACACCTTCCGGCAACTGGTAGAGCTGGGAAAGATTGTGAATAAGGAGAAATTAAAGAAGGTTGTATTGATTACAAATGAATGGCATTTTCCGCGGGTTCGGGCGATGCTTGAATATAATCCGGTTTTGACAAAACAGTTTTTCGGTTGTAAAATCCTTTTCACGAATGCCGAATCAATTCTTCTGAAATATGATTCCGAAAAATGGCGTAAAGTAATTGAAGTAGCGCATGAAAGCGATGCCATGAAAAAGAGAATTGCGCGGGAATCGGCCGGAGTTAAACAAATAAAAGAAGGTACTTATAATTATGGAAATTAAAATCGGGAATCGTAAAATTGGGCAAGCACACCCCATTTTTGTCGTTGCCGAAATTTCGGCAAATCACCATCAAAAATATGAAGAAGCGGTTGAGTTGGTGAAAGCTGCGCATAATGCCGGGGCGGACGCGGTCAAATTGCAAACTTATACCCCGGACACAATTACGCTTAACTGCGATAAGGAGTGGTTTAGAGTTGGCGGAGAAAAAAATCCCGATGATTGGCAAAAAAAGACTCTCTACGAACTTTACCAAACCGCTTACACGCCCTGGGAATGGCAGCCGAAGCTGAAAAAACTGGCGGATGAATTGGGTCTATTACTTTTTTCAAGCCCGTTTGACGAAACGGCGGTTGATTTTCTTGAAAAAATAAATGTGCCGTGCTATAAAATCGCTTCTTACGAAGTAAATGACTTTCTCCTTTTGCGAAAAATAGCCCGGACCGGCAAGCCGGTAATCATCTCTTTGGGTTACGCTTCACTCAAAGACGCCGGTTTCGCTATTAAGACTTCACTGCGTTACCGGTTATGAGACCGAGCCCGATTTGTCGGCAATGAATCTAACTACCATAAAAGACATATCGGAACGCTTTGGCGTCGTGCCCGGATTTTCCGACAATAACGCCGGCATTGAAGCGTCCCTGATTGCCGCGGCCGCGGGCGCCGCAGTCATTGAAAAGCACTTGATTTTAAATAGAAAAGACGGAGGGCCCGACGCCGGATTTTCTGTGGAGCCGGGTGAATTTAAAATAATGGTTGAAAAACTTAAGAAAGGCGAAATGCCGGAAGAATCAAAAATTAAAATCGGCCTTGGCCGGGTTCACTACGGTCCGGCAAGCGCCACCGAAGAACACAACAAACGTTTTCGCCGGTCGCTTTTCGTGGCCAAAGATATTAAAAAAGGCGAAAGGTTTAGCCCGGAAAATGTTCGTTCGGTCAGACCGGCGTTCGGTTTAGACACAAAACATTTTGACGAAGTGGTTGGCAGAGTGGCGTCAGCGGATATTGAATTCGGCACTCCGTTGAGTTGGGATTTAATAGAAAAAGAAGAGAATCATGAGGTTTAGAAAAGCGGCAAAAGAGGATTCGGATAACTTGTTTAACTGGAGAAACGACCCGGAAACAAGGGCGAATTCTTTGAATACCGCGGAAGTTTTGCGCGAAGAACACGAAGCGTGGCTGTCGCGTACTTTAAAAAACCCGAACCGTATTTTGTTTATTGCTGAAGAAAAGGGCGAGGCCGTCGGCACAATGAGAGCCGATAGACTGGAGGACGAGGATGGTTATGAACTTTCCTGGACAGTTGCGCCAGAGCATAGGGGCAAGGGAATTGGTAAAAAGATGCTGTTTCAGGCGATTAAAGAAGTGGATAGTTCGGTTTTGAAAGCGAAAATTAAAAAAGAAAACCTTGCTTCCATTAAAATAGCCGAAGCCGCGGGTTTTTTGTATGACGGAGAGAAGAATGGTGTTTCGGTCTGGGTGTTTCGCCAATAAGCAGCTCATCCCCAAAGATAATTCGTGTTATAGTTGGAAAATATGGCGCCGGATTATTCTAAAATAAAAAACATATTTTTAAATCCGCTTTTTATTATGGCGATCGGAACCCTGCTCCTTTCCATAGTATCTTTTTTCGATATCCCTATCGGTAACGACGAAGGCGGGTGGGGGTATATCGGAAGGGCGTGGGCGGACGGCCAGCTTCTTCCTTATTCGGGTATCGCGGATAATAAAACTCCGGGTATTTTTTATCTTAACTATTTATCGTACTCGTTATTCGGGACAAATATCTGGTTTCTTCGCCTTTTGGCTCTTATTTCCACGGTGCTTACGGCATTTTTAATTTATCTTATCGGGAAACGTATCGCTAATAGCCGAGTTGCCGTTTTTTCAATGGCGATATTTATTTTTCTCATGCCTCTTCCTGCAGTTGACGGCTCTTACGCCCAAACTGAAACATTCATGAACTTATTTGTCGCCGCCGCTTTTTATTTTTTGATTTCTTCCGAGGCGGGCAGTAAGCGCATGCTTGCTGTTTTTCTTTCGGGGCTTTGCTTGGGTATCGCTGTCGCGTTTCGTCAAAGCGCGGTAATAAGCATAATCCCGCTTCTCTTCACTCTTTCATTTCTGAAGCATTATGATTGGAAGCGCTTTTTTACCGGAGCCGGCGTCTTTTTCTTTGGCGCCATAACAGCCACGGCGCTTTCCATCCTCCCATATATTTTCAGTGGCGGACAGTTTACTGATTACCTTAACGGGGCGTGGCTTTTTTTCCTTAGAGGGGACGTTGGCGTCGTTACTGGCGGACTTATCCATCGGCTGTCTGGATTTGCCACCCGCTTTTTTGGTCCGGAGATATTTCTTCCGGCGAGCTCCGTTCTTATGTTATGCGTCTATTTTAGAAAAATGCGAAATTCCGGAATATATTTTGTGGTACCGCTTCTTGTCTGGGCGCTTTTTGACTTTTTTTCATATAATCTTGAGGGGACTTATTTTCCGCATCATTTGAAACTGCTCGCATTGTCGTGGTCTATTTCTTTCGGATTCGTCGCCGATTTTTTTCTAAGAAAATTTTTTGAGGAACGCGTGTTTTACGGCCCTTTTGTCGTGGCCGCGCTTTTTGTTTTCTATGTTTTTTTCCAGAATAGTTATTACGCTACCGCAAGGGCGTTTATGAAGGGTGCTAGCGGCCATGATTTTCGGGACATTGGAGCCGTGATTAAAAACATGACGAAGCGCGGAGATACGATCTACGCCTACGGGCTCCACACCGGTCCTATTTATTATTACTCATCTCGCAACAGTCCGAGCAGATACTTTGAAACACAGCAGCTTGCCATGCCCGGGGCGCTTGCCGAATTGCAAGCGAACCTTTTAGAGAAACAGCCGAAAATCATACTAACATCCCTTGGAGAAACGCCCCCGCCGTGGCTTCAAACATTCGTGGCGGAGCATTACACCGCGGAAGCTCCGCAGTACGGATACGCTATTTACAAAAACGCGCTTACGGAATAGAAGGTTCACCGGCCTTGACATAAAGAAGTCTGTTTTGTATTATATTGTGTGGAGGTTGGCATACCAAGCAATAGGAAAGTCGCGGTAATCTCACTACTCACAACAAAGAAAGGAGGTCTTTAAGTGGACAGCGTAATTTTCGAGTCGCTCCCTGGAGAGTTCACGTTCATAACCGGCGGAGGCACAAAAACGGCGATCAAGCTCTCGAGACCGTGGCAACCGCCACTACCCCTCGC
>MHMQ01000027.1 GCA_001819395.1 Candidatus Niyogibacteria bacterium RIFCSPLOWO2_01_FULL_45_48 | reverse complement strand
CCAAAAACAGATTCCGGCAAATCAAGCTCGCCGACTTTTTCCGCTTTTAAATTGTATACCGCGGTTTTCATTTTTGACTTATTATTTCCACCAAGGTCCCGCGACTGCCGGGAACGGCTCCCGAAACCAAAATGGCGTTATTGTCCGTATCAATTTTGAGAGCCTCGAGATTGTGCAATGTGACTCTTTGGCCACCGGTTCTGCCGGCCATGCGCATGCCTTTTGCCACTCTTCCGCCAGCCCTTCCTCCTCCGCCTATCGATCCCGGCTCACGTTCGGAATGTTTCTGGCCATGAGTACGCGGACCGCCGTGAAAACCGTGGCGCTTGACCACACCCTGAAATCCCTTGCCTTTTGATACGGCGCTTACCTTGACCACGTCTCCCTCTTTGAAAATTCCCACATTGATCGTGTCCCCAACCTTAAATCCGTCCAGGCTGTCAACCCGAAATTCTCTTAACCATCTTATATCCGTGGTCTTTGCCGATTCATTCAGATTTCTGGTTTTTTTGAGATGTCCTGTCTGGGGTTTTTTGATATTTTTTGGGTTTTTTGAGCCAAATCCAAGCTGTACGGCGTTGTACCCGTCTTTTTCGGCTGTTTTCAGCTGAATTATTACCGCGGGCCCCGCTTCTATCAGGGTAACCGGCCTGGCCCGCCCGTCTTCGGTAAAAATCTGCAGCATTTCTTTTTTTTGTCCTAAAATAAAATTCATATTATTTACCTGACAACAAAAGACTCCGGGATTCCGGAGCATTTTGCGGAAATCCTATCCTCGTTAGTCTACATCATCTTAACTTCGATGTCCACTCCGGCCGGAAGATTCAAGTTGGTCAAAGAATCAATGATTTTGGGGGTCGGGTTGGTGATATCTATCAGTCTTTTGTGTATTCTCATCTCAAATTGTTCACGGGCGTTTTTGTGAACGAAAGTCGAGCGGTTCACCGTGTATTTCCGTATCTCTGTCGGCAGAGGAACCGGACCCGTAAGTTCGGCTCCATACCTTAATGAAGTGTCGACTATCTGCTTGACCGAGGCGTCAATAATTTTGCTGTCATATCCCCGAACGCGTATCCGAAGAATCTGTCTTTCCTCTTTTTTTGCGGCTTGTTTTTTGTCGGCCGTTTTAGCCACGTTCAAGTGAGCTTACTTTATTATTTTCGTTACCACACCCGCGCCGACCGTCTTGCCTCCTTCACGGATGGCAAAACGCTGGCGTTCCTCAAGAGCAACCGGCGCTATCAATTTGATCGTTAAGTTGACTGTGTCTCCGGGCATAACCATTTCCGTTCCTTGGGGCAAAACTGCTTCTCCGGTCACATCGGTTGTCCTCATGTAGAACTGAGGCTTATAGCCCGCGAAAAACGGAGTATGTCTGCCTCCTTCTTCTTTGGTTAAAACATAAATTTCACCTTCAAATTCGGTGTGAGGAGTAATAGAGCCCGGCTTGGCAAGCACTTGCCCGCGCTCAACATCTTCTTTTTTAAGTCCGCGGAGAAGTATTCCGGCATTGTCTCCGGCAATACCTTCGTCCAAAGACTTGTTGAACATTTCAATTCCGGTAACAACCGTTTTGGCCGTGTCTTTAAGGCCGACAACCTCGATTTCCTCTCCAACCTTAACTTTTCCGCGCTCAACCCTTCCGGTAACAACCGTACCCCGGCCTTCAATCGAGAATATATCTTCAACCGGCATCAAAAACGGCTTCTCAATATCGCGAACCGGCTCAGGAATATATTCGTCAAGCTGACGCGCAAGTTCAAGAACCGGCTTGGCCCATTCGTCGTCGGCCGATTTTGATTCAAGGGCTTTCAGAGCAGAACCCCGGATAATCGGAGTTTTGTCTCCGGGAAATTCGTATTTGTTCAGAAGTTCCCGCACTTCGGCTTCAACCAAATCAACAAGGTCCTTGTCTTCGGCGGCATCAACCTTGTTTAAAAATACTATTATCGCCGGCACTCCGACCTGACGAGCCAAAAGGATGTGCTCGCGGGTTTGCGGCATCGGGCCGTCAACGGCCGACACCACCAAAACCGCGCCGTCCATTTGAGCGGCTCCGGTAATCATGTTTTTTATGTAGTCGGCGTGTCCCGGCGCGTCAATGTGCGCGTAGTGGCGTTTCGGGGTTTCGTATTCCGAGTGATGGAGGGCTATCGTAATTCCGCGCTGGCGTTCTTCGGGAGCGTTATCTATATCTTCGACTTTTTCCTCTTTAACTTTGTTGCCGGCCAACTTAAGCACGTGCAAAATGGCCGCGGTCAAAGTTGTCTTGCCGTGGTCAACGTGGCCAATCGTGCCGACATTCACGTGCGGCTTTGTTCGTTCAAATTTCTCTGCCATATTTTTATTTTTATTAACTTTTAATGTTTTTTGACTAAAAAATAACCTTTATTCAAGGCTAAAAACCTATAGATAATAGTATAGTGCGGACCTGTTTTTTAGTCAAGCCTCCAAAAACAACGCCAACCTCCAAGAAAAAAGCCGGATAATCCGGCTGGAGTTAAACTATTTATGGTCCAGAGGGCGCGCTTCTCTATAAACGGCTAAATAATATATTGTGGCGCCAATAACGTCGGTGAAAAATATCACAAGGAGAAAAACTAGATTCCGTACGGCATTTTCCGGCCACTGCTTAGCGGTAAGAATACCGGCGTGAATGAGCATCCAAATCGGAAAAATGACCAGGAAGTATACCGCCAGGATGATCAACGCAAGCCAGAACGCTCCAGCAAATGCCGCGAAAACAAAGAAACTGCCAGCCACGCCGTCCACGTTTCAACCCCCTTCAGCCAAAAAGTTTATCTACTGGCAACATATCGTCAATTCGTTGCGGGGTCAATGCCTCCAGACTATACTTAATGTTATGGCAAAAGAAACCGCACTTTCCGGAATAAGACCCACCGGAGAATTACATCTCGGAAATTACTTCGGCGCACTTCGCCAATGGGTGTCCATACAAGAAAAATATGACTGTCATTTTATGGTGGCGGACCTGCATTCTCTGACAACCTTGGAAACAACCAAAAATATAAAAGAAAAAACCTTGGAACTGGCCGGGCTATGGCTTGCCTCAGGACTTAACCCGAAAAAATCAACTATTTTTTTGCAGTCGGCGATCCCTGAACACGGGGAGTTAGGTTCAATATTCTCGACCCTCTTGCCTGTTTCAATGCTTGAGCTAAACCCGACCTATAAAGAAATGGTCTCGGAAAATCCAAAAGCCGGATCTTTTGGAATCATGAATTATCCGGTATTACAAGCCGCGGATATTTTAATATACAAAGCAAGCCGAGTTCCGATAGGTAAAGATCAGGACCCGCATATCGAAATAACTCGCGAGATAGCGAGACGCTTTAATCGCCGATTCGGAAATATTTTCCCGGAACCCAGGTCAATGTTTGATGAGGTCCCGAAAATTTATTCCCTCTCAAGCCCGCAAAAAAAGATGTCCAAATCACACGGACCTGATTCGTATATCGCTCTTCTGGACTCGCCCGACAAAATACGCAGGAAAATAAAAAGCTCGGTTACGGACTCCGGCTCAGAAATCAAATACGACGAATTAAATAAGCCCGCTATTTCGCATTTGCTGGATATTTTTTACCTTGTAAGCGACAAAAGCGCGAAAGAACTTGAAAAAAAATACAAAAATTCTGGATACGCCGAGTTTAAAAAAGATTTGGCCGAAGCGATTATCAAACACCTAACACCCATTCAAAAAAAATACGCCGAGATTTCAAAAAATCCAAAAGCAATAGAAAAAATATTAAAAGACGGCTCCGAGCGCGCCCGCGCGGTTGCCCAAAAAACAACGCGCGAGGTAAAATCCAAAATCGGCCTTTTGGATTTTTAAAATAAAACAAACAAAACCAGTAAAATCTCAAAAATCAAATTTGCACACATCACTACGATCGTATCAATGTGTGCAACTTTGTTTTCGCTAACTCAAACAAAACCGCCCTTAAAATATTAAACACCGAGTGTTTGATAAACCTTGATAAAAAAAATAAAAACCGCCTCGGCTTGAAGCGTCGGCGGAAATTGTCTAATCGGAATAAAAAGAACTCGGGATGCCTTTGAAAACCGACATGGAAAACGAACAAACGCCCTCATCTATATTTACGGTAATTGATGTCAGCTGCCTACTTTTTCCAATTTCAAAAACCAACTTGCAGTTTTTAAATTCGGGGAGAACAAGTAGATACGAGGCTGGATAAAGATTCTTATCCTTGTAAAATCCCTTACTATTGGTTTTGTATTGGAACTCTCCCGATAAATCCTTTCCTTTTAAGGCCAAAGTAACCGCTACGTTCGCCATGGGTTCTCCGAAAAGGTATGCCGTTGCCATAAGAGATTCGGTGGACGGAATTTTCAAAACCCGCACTTCAAGCGCGTTGAGTGGGTTCGTGTAAACAAGATAGAAAACTGTAGCAACGGCAAGTAGCCCTATAACCCCAAACCCAACCAGACTCCGACGCTGCATTTATGCTGCCTCCAATATCCTAAAATCCACCTAAAGCATATCAGATTGAATTTCGTCCGTCAACTCCCTTACCTTTTCCTCCATCAGTTTTTTGCTCTCGGCCTCAACAACAAGACGAACGAGTGGCTCGGTTTTGGAGGCGCGGATATTGAACCACCAGCCCGCCCCGTCATTCGACGGGGTCCAATATTCAACCGTCAGGCCGTCAAGAAATGATTGACGGCCCTGACTGCCGTCAGGCAGGCGTCCAGAGTATTCCTTTTTTAATTTTTCAATTGCCTCTGAAGGATTTTTTGACTCAAAGTTTAATTCGCCGGAGTGAAAATATTTTTGGTGTGGTCTTAATAATTCGGAAAGTGGCTTATCCGCCCTCGAAACCAAAGACAAAATATACGCTGTCATCAACAAGGCCGAGTCGGAATAATAAAAATCACGGAAGTAAAAATGTCCCGAAAGTTCTCCTCCAAATCTGGCGCCTAGCTTTCGCATGGCGGTTTTTATGTTGGCATGCCCCACAGGAACGCGCTCAAAACGCGCCCCTTTTTTAATTGCCACATCTTCAATAATTTTTGAAACAGAAGCCGTGCCCAGACACAACTCACCCTGCTCCAAAAAATTATCAAGCAAGTAGGCGTAAATGTGGTTTGATTCAATCGTCTCTCCCTTTTCATTTATGAAAAACACCCTGTCGCCGTCGGCGTCTAAAATAAATCCCAAGTCAGCGCCGGTATTTTTAACTTTTTTCTCAATCTGCACTCGAGCTTCCGGCAAAAAAGGATTCGGCGAGTGGTTTGGAAAATTGCCGTCGGGTTCAAAAAACAATTTTTCAGCTTCAATCCCGGATTCGTCCAAAAATTTTTCCAAAATAGGACCGGCCGAACCGTTTGAGGTATCGGCAACAATTTTTAACGGACGTCGGACGTCCGTATATTTTTTCAAAAAATTTATATAATCGGCGCTGAAATCCTTTTTTATTATTTTGCCGATATTAACTTTTCGCGGAATTTCTGAATTGGACAACATCTCAATTTCCGGCAGGCCGTCTTTTTTGTAAACAGGAAATCCACCTTCGCGGATGAGCTTTAAGCCGTTATATTCTTTTGGATTGTGGGAGGCAGTTATCATCGCCCCTCCTGCGGATTTTAATTTATTAAACGCGAAATTAAGAAATGGGGTTGAACAAAGCCCGACATCAATAATGTCTCTTCCGGAATCAAGAATACCCCGCGAAAACGCTTCAAAAAGTTCGGACGAAGAAAGGCGCGCGTCGTGGCCGACAATAATTTCTCCGAAATTTTTTTTATGGGTAAGATATTCCGAAAACCCCGCTCCTATTTTATAAGCCGCGTCTTCGTTTATCTCGTCCGGATACTTTCCGCGAATATCGTATTCCTTAAATATAACGGGGTTGATTTTTGACATACTTTAATCTTAACATCTCATTATGTCTCTAAAAATTGGCATAGTCGGTTTGCCTAACGTCGGCAAGTCGTCGCTGTTCAACGCCTTACTTAAACGCGAGCAGGCGCTTGTGGCAAATTACCCTTTCGCAACCATAGAGCCGAATATTGGCGTCATAAGCGTGCCGGACGAGCGTTTGGATAAACTTGCCAACTGGTTTACCCTGAGCCAGTCGAATGGGTTCAATCTCGAAAATCCCCCGCCGATTGTGCCCACAGCCATAACTTTTGTGGATATAGCCGGATTGGTCAAAGGCGCGTCGGTCGGCGAGGGACTGGGAAATCAGTTTTTAAGCCACATAAAAAGCGCAACCATGATCCTTGAGGTCGTGCGCGACTTTGAAGACCCCGAAATAATCCGCGAACACTCAAAAAATCCGGACGAAGACGCCGAAATAATTGAAACCGAGCTTAGATTAAAGGACATTGAGTCACTTGAAAAAAAACTGGATTCAATTAAAAAGGACTCCTCCAAAAAAGAGGAGGCCGGATTTCTTTCGTTGCTTCAAGAAAAAATGTCCTCCGGCGAAGAGCTCGATATTTCGGAGCGTGACGCCGGAAACGAAAAAATATCCGTGATTTTAAAAGAGCTCAACTTTCTTTCGCTTAAACCAAAAATTTATGCTTTCAATACCGACGCTTCAAAAATTGGCGCCTCCGACAAAAAAAAGACCCATCGCTTAAAACCCGTTATTTATTTTTCGGCCAAAACCGGCGGAGGCTTAGACGATTTGATAAAGACCTGCTACAAAACCTTAAATTTAATCTCATTTCTGACGGTTGGGAGAGTAGAAGCGCGGGCCTGGACAGTAAAACAGGGGGCATCCGCCAAAGAAGCCGCGGGCGTTATACACTCGGATTTTGAAAAAAATTTCATCCGGGCCAAGGTAATCGGCTGGCAAAAACTTATATCAACCGGGTCTTTCGCCGACGCCTCAAGCAAAGGACTTATACGGACCGAAGGCAAAAATTACGTTATGCAAGACGGGGATGTTGTGGAGTTCTTGATAGGCAAATAAAAACATGCTAACATTTTAGTCAATGGAAAAAGAAAGCGATCCAAGGCTATACGAAATATCCTACCTGGTAAAAGCCGACGATGACCAGTCGGCCGCGGTTGAGGCCGCGTCCGTAAGCGGAGCGATTGAAAAAGAACACGGCATCGTGACCTCGCAAAACTCGCCCGTAAGAAAAACATTGAGTTACCCCGTAGACGGCGCAAAAGACGGCTGGTGGGGTTGGATAAAGTTCATGGCCAAGCCCGAAGTTTTGGCCGCAATCGAGGGCGAGCTGAAAGAAATCAAACAAATCTTTCGTTTCTCCATATTCAAAATAAATAAGGCTGACATGGCCGAAAGGCCGGCCCGAAAAAGACGGGTTGTGCCGGTCCCTCCGGCGGAAAAAACGGACATTGCCGAGATTGATAAAAAGTTGGAAGAAATGCTCGGGAATTAGCTTATTAAATTAAAAAACAAAAATGAACCTGAATAAAATATTTTTGATCGGCAACCTGACCCGCGATCCGGAGTTAAGAAGCCTTCCTTCCGGAGTAAACGTGGCCTCTTTCGGTCTGGCCACAAACCGCTTCTACACCAAGGACGGGCAAAAACAACAGGACACTCAATTTCATAACATTGTCGCTTTTGGACGATTGGCCGAAATATCCAAACAATATTTGAATAAAGGATCTCTTTTGATGATCGAGGGCAGAATCCAGAACCGTTCGTGGCAAGGGCAAGATGGGCAAAAAAAATACAGGACCGAAGTAGTGGCGGAAAGCATGCAGTTGGGGCCGAGGGGTTCTGGCGCTTCAACAGCCGGACGCGAGGCCGCAGCCCCAAAAGAAGAAGCCCGGCCGGAGGTGGCCACAATTGATTATGGCGAAGAAAACATAAATCCGGACGAAATCCCCTTCTAATAAAACCCAAAAAATATGGCAAAAAAAGAACAATGTTACTTTTGCACGTCAAACATGAGGTCGGTGGACTATAAAGACACCGAGGTTTTGAAACGATTCATGAGCCCTCAATCCAAAATTATGGCCCGAAGAAAAACTTCGACTTGCTCCACTCATCAACGAAAACTGTCCCGCGCAATAAAGCGCGCGAGACAAATGGCCTTAGTGCCGTTCGTTACGCATTAGCTTTTACCGCTTCTTTTATTTTTTTCACCAGTTCTTGTATGATTTTCGGATTTTCTTTCAGGAAATTCCTGGCGTTTTCGTAACCCACGCCGAGTTTATGCACGTCGTAAGAAAAAGTATTGCCTGACTTTTTGACCAAGTCATGCTTGATGCCGAGGTTTAAAACATCGCCCTCGTAAGATATGCCCTCGCCGAACATTATATCAAACTCGCCGAATCTGAAAGGCGGGGCGACTTTGTTTTTTACCACCTTGGCCTTAACTCTGTTGCCTATCGACTCCTCTCCTTTTTTAATCTGGGCTATGCGCCTGATATCAATTCTGACCGAGGCATAAAACTTGAGCGCTTTCCCGCCGGGGGTAGTTTCTGGATTTCCGAACATCATGCCGATTTGCATTCTTATTTGATTTATGAAAATTACGATTGTTTTCGTCCTTGCCACAAGCGCCGTGAGCTTGCGTAGCGCCTGAGACATTAACCTTGCCTGCAGTCCGATGTGGGCTTGTCCCATATCGCCTTCAATTTCGGCCCTAGGAGTAAGGGCCGCCACGGAATCTATAACCACAACGTCAATGCTCCCCGAACGCACCAGAGATTCAACTATTTCAAGCGCCTGTTCTCCTGTGTCTGGCTGTGAAATCAGAAGGTCATCAATTTTTACGCCGAGTTTTTTTGCGTATTCAGGATCTAGGGCATGTTCGGCATCGACAAAAGCGCAAAGTCCTCCTTTTTTTTGAGCCTGGGCCACGATGTTGAGAGCCAGCGTGGTTTTCCCAGATGACTCCGGACCAAAAATCTCTATCACCCGGCCTCTCGGAACTCCTCCGACCCCCAAAGCCATATCAAGCGAAAGAGATCCCGTCGGAATAACATCCACGTCAACCCTGCGCGCCTCGCCCAATTTCATAATCGCGCCCTCGCCATATTTAGCCTGTATTCCCTTTATGGCCGCCTCAATGCTGGCCAACTTATCGTTTTTTTCCTTACCCGCCATGGCTTTAGCGTCGGCGGGGTCTTTTTGTTTTTTTGCCATTTATTTTAATTTATTCCGGTAATCTTGCCAAAACGGTTATCTTTTCGGATAATTTTCCTCCGAACCGGCCTTCGGCCCTGACCTCAATTATGTTTAGGCCCGGGAACAAAATAAGGGCCTCTCTAAAACTTCCGTTTTCATCAGTATAAAGCGCCCTGCCGTTGAGCTCAAGTTTCGAGACATCTCGCGCGCGTCCCGTAACCACCGCGTTAAAACCGTCTATTGAGGCGCCGTCCGCGGGATAGTCAATAACAATCTGCGGACCGCGCCAAAAGCTCCGAAAACTGAAAATAAAGTAAACAAAGAAAACCGCCAGAAACAACCCGAAAACCAGAATCGCAACAGGGCGGCGCATAAACTAGAACGAATCAAAAAAATTTTTTCCTTCTCCCGAATTTTCGTTTCTGTTTTCCTTCTCTATGCCGTCCGCCGGATCTTGGGCGGAATCTTTTTTTATAAGGACCTCCCTCGGCTTTGCGCCGTCCCCCGGCCCGATAACGCCCCTGGACTCCATCATGTCCAATAGCCTCGCCGCGCGGGCATATCCAACGCGGAGCCTCCGCTGAAGATACGACGCCGACGCCTTTCCCGCCCGCACCACCACATCTTCGGCCTCGCGATAAAGTTCGTCGTCAACATCCTCCTCTTCTTCCGTCTCAAAAATTGATGATGCCCCGTTTTCGGGCTCAAGGCTCAAGCTCTCGAATTCGGACTCGGCGTACTGAGATTCCAGATGTTGAACCACTTTTCGCACCTCGGACTCCGAAACAAAAGCACCCTGGAGTCTTCGCGGTTTAGATGTGTCTCCGGAAAGATAAAGCATGTCTCCATTTCCTAAAAGTTTTTCCGCTCCGGCCATGTCAAGAATCGTCCTAGAATCAACCTGGGAAGCAACCTGGAAAGCGATCCGTGAAGTTATGTTGGCCTTGATAAGACCGGTGATGACTTCAACCGATGGTCTCTGGGTTGAAACAATAAGGTGTATTCCCACCGCTCTGGACATCTGGGCAAGGCGGACAATGGATGCCTCCATTTCGCGGGGATAGGCGGCCATCATGTCGGCAAGCTCGTCTATAACTATGACAATGTAGGGCATCGGGGAGGAGGCGGAAGCGCCTGAATTTTGATACGATTTTATGTCCCTGACCTTTGCTTCCTCCAAAAGTTCGTATCTGTGTTCCATTTCCTTGACCGCCCACTTCAAAGACATTATCGCTTTTTTGGCGTCGGTTATGACCGGGGTCAAAATATGCGGAATTCCGGAGTAAACCGTAAGCTCCACCCTTTTCGGGTCTATCATCAAGAAACGCAATCTTTCCGGAGGATTGCGGAACAAAAGGCTCATCATCATCGCGTGAATCGCGACCGATTTTCCCGAACCCGTGGAGCCTGCGACCAAAAGATGGGGCATTTTGCCAAGGTCCGCAAAAACTGCCCGTCCGGTAACGTCGCGGCCCAAACCCAAAAAAAGCGAGGCCGAAGACTCGGCATAATCCGGGGAAGATAAAATGTTTGACATTCCGACAAGGGCTATTGATTTGTTCGGTATCTCTATTCCTATGAGAGACTTACCCGGAATTGGAGCTTCGATTCTTATCGGGTGCGCGGCAAGAGCCAAAGACAGGTCATTGTGCAAACCTGTAATTCGCGAGAGTTTTATGCCCTCGGCCGGACGAAGCGTGTATTGGGTTATGGACGGGCCGACGCTGATCTCTCCCATCTCAACAGAAATACTGAAATTCTGGAGAGTTCTTTTGATTATGTTTGAATTCGCTTTTATGTCGCCCGACGAAGGCTTTCCTTTGTCGCTCTCAAGAAGATCAAACGGCGGGGGCTTAAACTCCGAGAGCGAAGCCGGCCTGTTTTTCGGATTAAATCTGAGCGCCGAATTTTCAAATACGTTCTCTTCGGAAATCTTTTCGGCTTCTTGGTTTTTTTCGTCTTCATCGTTTTCTTCAGCCCCCGGAGCATGGCCCGCAATTTCGGCTTTTGCCATCAGTTCCCTGCGCATGGCATCAGCCGCCTCTTTTATTCCGGTCCAGTAGCGTTTCGGTTCTTCTTCCGAATTTTTTTCTTCCTCAGTTATTTCAGATATGTCTTCGTCGGGCAATTTTTCTTTTCTCTTAAACCACCTCCTGGGCTTGATTGAAACATTCAGCATCAAAAGAGCGGAGGTCGCGGCCAAAGCCGCCAATATGACCAAGGTCGCCCAAAAATCAAAAAGTTTTAAAAGCGGTTTGGAAACAACGTAACCAATGAGCCCCGCCGTCTTTTCGCCAAAGACGGCGTCAAAAACGCCGAGCGTCGAAGAAAGAAGAATAACTCCGCCGCCAACGGTCGTGGCCACAAGATTGGTTCTCAATGAAAAGATGAAGGAAAGTCCGGCGAGAAAAAAAGTGAGCGGAACAAGGAAGAAGGCGCCCCCGAAAAGAAATTCAAAAAAACCGTACAAACTTTGACCCACAAAACCCGCCTTGCCATAGGCGGCCAGAACAAAAAGGGCCGAAAGGGCAAAAGAAAAAACAGCCCAAATGGAGTGCCTGGTTTCACTGCTTAAGAATTCCGGGCGTTCTGTGCCCTCACCCCCGTTTTCCTGCGAACGTTTCTTTGATTTTTTTCTAGCCATTTTCATTTATATTATACAGATTTAAGGACAAAACAAAAAGTGTCCCGATGGCCGTCGGGACACATTTATGCTTATTTATAAAAATTATTTGGAATCCATCAATATGCCGACCGCAACCGCCAGAGCCTCGTCAACTTCAGGCGTTCTCGGATCATCTTCAATTACGAAATGCGGCTCAATCCCGCCGTCTTCGGGGGTTTTTCCGTCAGCGAGGTAGTAAAGCCCGGTGGTAAAACTGAACGTCCCGCCGTCGGACAAAGAACGCTGTGTCTGAATACTGCCTTTGCCGTAGCTTTTGACACCCACGATCTTGGCTCCCCAGATTTTAAGTGAACCGGCCAGGATCTCGGAGGCCGAAGCGGAAAGACCGTCTATTAAAACGGCGACTTCAAATCCATAAAAGAAACCGATCTCCATTGCCGGGTACTTCTGCCCCTCGCCGGCTTTCTGTCCGCGCCAACGAGCTTCCAAAACGAGAACCCCCTCTTCAGGAGCAAAAAGCGAAGCGATGCCGATCGCCGCGTTCATAAGCCCGCCGCCGTTTTTTCTCAAATCAACAATAACCTTTTTTATTCCTTTGTTTTTGAAATTCCACAACGCGTCCCACACATCCGTGGCCACGCTAAAACTGTCAAAAGAATCTATTTTCAAATAACCGATACCCGGACTGGTTTCGGAGGCCTTAACGTTTTTAATTTTAACGTCTTCCCTCGTGATAGCAATTAAAGGAAGTTTCTGTCCGTCTCTCCAGACCTCAAGCACGACTATTGTACCGGGCTCGCCCCTCATTACGCTTGCTGCTTTTCTCGTGTCAAAACCTTTAAATGGCACGAGTTTGAGTTCACGACCCTCAACGAAATCAGCCGCGGCGGTAATAAGATCGCCAGCTTTCAGCCTGCCGTCTCTTTCGGCTGGAGCCCCTTCGAAAAGTTCTTTAATCACCACCCCCCGCATTTCTTTGTCCGGACCTATGGACATTCCTATGCCTCCGAAATGTCCTACGCGCGCCTCACCTAAGTCTCTCGTTACTTCCGGAGAAAAATACATCGCGCGCTTGTCCTGCGGAAAACAGCTCGGAACTTTAAGGTCCCCTTTTAAAGCGTCTTTTTTAATTTCAAAACCGATGAAAGCCCGCGCAGCAATACATTCCTGAACATCATTGAGTTCTTTTTCGCTCAACTTGTAAAAAGAGTTTTTTTCAATCTCGGTCATTATTTCGGCAAGAGCCCCGGCTCTTTGGGAAACAACCGTCACTTCCGGAGAATTTTGAGCCGAGGATCCGACTGCCAAAAGCGCCGAAAAACAAAAAACGGAAAGAGCGGCAAGCACACGTCTATACACGCGAAACCTCCTTTAAATTTTTCAAACTGTCCTAATTTTTAGGATAAGTCCCGCACCAAACGAAGTCAAATTAACCAAAGCCGTCGCGCGCCATTTACTCCGTAGCCCTTCGGTGTTAATATCTGCCCAGAAACGTTTCATTGAAAAAGGGTCGTATATGCCAAACACCAACGGACGAAAACGGCACCTTACTTACTTTAAGGGGTGGTTCACTTACACGGCCAGCGCGGGAATCCTTATTTTTCTTGTGTCTACCGGCGTCGCGCAAAAACTCCTCTTCTGGAACCAATCGGTTTTCGTAAGCACGGTTTTAATGGCGGGCGTAATGATTTTTTATTTAAGGAAAACACTGGAAAGGGGCGGGCGAATAAGTCTTGAAAAAGACGCGCTGGATTTGGTCAGAAAAAAACTTTATGAACATGAAAACGCTGGATCGCGGGATCACGCCCAACTGCTTTTCGAAACCGATTGGTTTTTCGAAAAACACGGCTCTACAGAATTTGCCGACACGTTCGTCGCCGATTACTTCAGAAACTTGGGGTATAGAATCAGGGTCATCAAAGCTCTGACCGGATCGGCGCAAAAAGAATTCGTCGACACAGATGAACTGAAATTCTGTTTTTACGCAGGTCTTGAACGAATCATCAAGCCCATGGTTAATGCCGGAAGAAGGCTCCTGCTTTTCGGTTTTCTGGGGACGGTCGTCGGAATCCTGCTGATCGGCATCGGTATGCGTTTCGGAGAAACGGCGCAGCAGACGCTGCTCATCGCCAAAGAGCTTATCGCGGGACTGGGCGTTGCCGCCCTCACCACTATCCTGGGAATTGTGGGCAACCTGATTTTGAGTTCATTTTATGAACAGCATGAGGACGTCAGAGACAGGATTATGGGGGAGCTTTCCCGCATAACGAGCGTGTACGGACTGGACCTGTATTCGCCTCCAGAGCCAAAAAAGGAAACAGCCGATGAATAAATGGCAAATGTTTTCAAGAAGAGAGTCTGACCATACGGTCGTACAGGGCGATATAACTTTGCTTATATCTTTTATACCGCTTTTGGTTCTGTTTCTATTCATGGTTTTCTTGAACGACCCGACAACCAAAGACCCGGATAAAAACCCATTTGAGGCTGTTGTAGAGTGGGACGGATTATCCCTCGTTGATATTGACACTTGGACTTGGTGCACCAACCCCGCAACAGGACTTTGGGAAATTGTCAGTTATCAGAACAGAAAAGGTAAATTTATATTTCTTGACCAAGACGACAGGGGCTATAAATCGGATAAGCCGTTGGACAACGCAAATAAAGAAACAATAAAGTCGCTCGGCAATCGCCTGCCGGCCGCTCTTTGCGGATTAAATCTTCACGTGTTCGGCACGAACGGAGGAACTCTGCCGGTTGAAATAACCGTGTCGGCCGTTCTTTTCAAGGGACACGAAACCGGAAAACAAGTTGTCTTACTTGACCAGAAAAAAGTCGCGATGAGCCGCGCTGGGGAAGAAGTCACCGTCACCAGTTTTGAAATTGACTCCGAGGGCAAATTCGTGGTAGGAAGTAATAAGATGACGGTCCAGATGCGTTGCGCCAGTTCTTTCGGCCGCAACTGTACCCCAGACTGACAGGGAGACAACAAATGGATACTCCGCTCGTAAAAGTAATATGGACCACTTTGAGAACGGTCTTCTATTCGGAACCTTGGTTTGAGTGGGCAATACCCGTAGCCGCGGTCGCGATCGCCGCGTATCTGCTTTTCGCGATCTTAAGCCGGACATCATATTCAAAAATGTGGAAAATATTTTTGACGGCCCTGTTCGTGCCGATTGCCGTCGTGCTCTTTAATATCCCTAATTTTTACGAAAACTTCAGAGCCGGATCTTCCGACAGAAACTGCCCCGAAGTAAACATAAATCCCCTCACCGGAGAAATAGAGCCGATCAAATACGACTACATGTGGCTGCATGCCGTACCCGGACCGGCTGATACCGGATTCGTTGAACTGTTTTTGAAACAGCACGAAATCTTTGGAGAAAACCAAAATGTTAAAAATTCCCATGTCTGCCGTCTGCCTTACGACGAAAAAACAAAAAAACTGCTTCAAAACCTGAAAGACGCCCAAAAAAAGCAAGGAGACGCGGCCAAAAAGGCCGGTGTACCCGCCGAGCGCTTCTCGGAATTCGGTGAAATCAAAATCACCCTTCCGGGCTCGGCCGAAAGCAGGGCAAAAATGGACTCTTTCCTGCGCAAACGAAGCGACGAAAAGAAAAAAGGCGAAAAAGACCGCGACGACAGCTTCGGAAACGCCGAATTTAAAGCTCCGGAAAGGGAAAATGCGCCCAAGCAGGACGGAACAGCGCCGACACCATAAAATCCGAAAACGCCGCAGCTTACATATAAATTAAAAAAGACCCGATTACCGGGTCTTATTTTTTATAAAAATATTTTTAAGATCGTCTGGACACGCCTTACATTCCCCAATGATTTTTCTTACGACATTTATGCGTATGGCGAATCCGAGCTGTGAAGCGTTGGAAAACACGCCTTCGGAAATCCCGACCAGTTCAAATCTCCCGTCGCGGACAGCCACAATCGGCGTTCCGCTGTCGCCCGTATATATCCCTCCTGACAAAACAAAGAAGTTTTTGCTTTTGCCGTCAACTTCTTCCGTCTCTTTTGGAGCTTCCGTAGCGCTGACCAAACCGGGCCTGATTATAATACCGAGATTCAAGGGGTTTCCGACTATGTAAACAAAATTTCCGACCTCCAGATCGTCGCTATTGCCAATTTCGTAAGGAAAGTTGGGCACGCTGACGCCGTCAGGTAGCTTCAAAACGGCGATGTCGTCTTCTTTGCTGGTATATATCATCGTCAACACAATCTTTGCGCCATTCAAAACCGCCGAATTCTTTTCGGA
The DNA here is from genome assembly GCA_001819395.1 of Candidatus Niyogibacteria bacterium RIFCSPLOWO2_01_FULL_45_48. Taxonomy (GTDB): domain Bacteria; phylum Patescibacteriota; class Minisyncoccia; order HO2-45-28; family HO2-45-28; genus HO2-45-28. The sequence goes on along the minus strand of MHMQ01000027.1, from coordinate 5,571 downwards.
TATTTTTTTGGCTTCAAGCTCAACCCAACCGAAAGGGGTCTGCGCCATAAGTTTTCTCTGAACTACAACGTGCATGGCGGTCAAAATATATTTGCCCAGAACTATGCCGCCGCCGGTAATGACCCTCGGTATTTTTTGGCCTCCCGGACCCTCGAACTCGGTTTCATTTTCAAGCCTTACGACAGAGTTCTTGAGAGCCACGACACCGAACCTCTGCGGATCAACCAAAAAAACGTGGTTATCGTATTTTCCGTCGGGCTTGGGCGAATAAAACTCCGCCGGCGCGGATACAGACACAGAAACAAAAAACACGAAAATCAGCGCGAACAGCAGTCCGATCTTCTTCATCTCTTTCTCCTTTGTCAAAGACCAGCGGGTTTTTGAGGAGCAAACAAAAATCCGGCCGAACTCAAATCCCCTGCCCAGGAATAGAGTCGTCGCCGGATTCCGGTTTGCCCTTTTCTTTCTAGCTTACTCCATCATACTCCTTTTAAACTTTTTGTCAAAAGCTTAGACCGGAAGATCTTCCAGATCGCCCGAAAGCTCAAAATCTTCCGAAACAAGTCCGGAATTTAAATCCGCGTCTTTTTCTTTTCCGTTTTCATCCATATCCTATTTTTTCTTCCCTTCTTTGATAAGTTCGGCAACGCTTGCCGGAACCACTTCGTAATTCGAAAATTCCATGGTGTATGTCGCCCGCCCTTCGGTCATTGAGCGAAGATTGGTGACATACCCGAACATCTCGGAAAGAGGAACTTTGGATTTTATAAACTTGTTATTATATCTTTCGCCCATCTCTTCTATTTTGCCCCTCTTGCTTGAAATATCTCCGGTAACTTCGCCCAAAAATCCTTCGGGTGTGACCACCTCAACCAGCATTATCGGCTCAAGTATCACCGGTTTCGCCCGCCTGACCGCTTCCTGCAGAGCCATCGAGCCCGCTATTTTAAACGCCGCCTCGGACGAGTCTACTTCGTGGTAAGAGCCGTCATAAAGCGTAACCTCGGCGTCAATCAGCGGGTAGCCCGCGATAACCCCGCGGTCCATCGCCTCTTTTACTCCTTTTTCAACCGCCGGAATAAACTCCTGCGGGATAACTCCACCCCTGATCGCATTTACGAACTCAAACCCTTTTCCGCGCTCAAGCGGTTTTATTTTGAGGCGCACGTGACCATATTGTCCGCGCCCGCCGGACTGTCTGATATACTTTCCTTCGGCCTCGGCCGTTCCCTGAATTGTTTCTTTGTATGCAACCTGCGGACGGCCGACATCGGCCTCAACCTTAAATTCGCGCTTCATGCGATCCACTAAAACTTCAAGGTGTAATTCTCCCATACCCGAAATTATAGTTTCCATCGTCTCCTGGTCGGCTCTTATCCTGAATGTCGGATCTTCGTCGGCGAGCCTGCGCAACGCCAGACCCATACGCTCCTGGTCTGCTTTGGTTTTCGGCTCAATCCTTACCGAAACAACGGGCTCGGGCGCTTCTATTTTTTCAAGAAGCACCGGATGATCCGGATCCGAAAGGGTGTCTCCGGTATGGGTGTTTTTTAACCCAACAATCGCGCCTATGCCTCCGGTGTACATTTCCTTAACCTCTTCCCTGTGATTGGCATGCATCCGCAAAATGCGCCCGACTCTTTCCTTGTCTCCCGTGGAAACATTAAGAATATAGGAGCCTGCGCTCAAAATACCGGAATAGATTCTGAAATAAGTAAGCTGTCCCACAAACGGATCGGTCTGAAGCTTGAAGGCCAGAGCCGAAAACGGTTCGCCGTCGGACGCCTTGACGCTTTTTTTGTCTCCGCTTTTAGGATCAACTCCTTCGACCGGAGGAAGATCGGTCGGCGCAGGCAAATAATCCACCACGGCATCAAGCATGATTTGAACGCCTTTGTTTTTCAAAGCCGACCCGCAAAGAACCGGCACGAGTTTATATTCTATGGTCGCTTTTCTTAACGCGGATTTGAGCCGGTCCAAAACAATATCTTTGCCTTCAAGATATTCTTCGGTAAGCGAGTCGTCGGTCCCGGCTATTTTTTCGACAGTTTCGGATCGGCGCTTTTCCAGTTCATTTTTATATTTTTCGGGAACGTCTTCTCCTCTTACATTTTCGCCATGTTCGCCGTCAAAATAATAAGCCCTCTCTGCCAGCACGTCTACGACACCCTCAAGTTCCGATTCGTGTCCCATCGGAAACGTCAAAACGACCGCATTCGGCGTGAGGCGTTCGCGAATTGAAGCCAAACTTTTTTCAAAAGACGCACCCATCCGGTCAAGTTTATTTATAAAACAAATTCTTGGAACTTTATATTTATCGGCTTGACGCCAGACGGTTTCGGACTGCGGCTCAACTCCTGCGACGCCGTCAAAGACGACAACACCTCCGTCAAGCACGCGAAGCGAGCGCTCGACTTCTATAGTGAAATCCACGTGCCCGGGAGTATCTATAATGTTTATTCTGTGTTTTTTGGATTCGTCTTTGTTCGCGTAAGTCGGAATCCAAAAAGCGGTCGTGGCCGCGGCGGTAATAGTAATGCCCCTTTCGCGCTCCTGTTCCATCCAGTCCATTACTGCCGCGCCCTCATGAACCTCGCCGATTTTGTGAGAGATGCCGGTATAAAACAAAACCCGCTCGGAAACCGTCGTCTTTCCGGCGTCAATGTGAGCGATAATACCGATATCTCGTGTTTTTTCTATGGGAAAGTCTCTTGGCATAAATCAAATGAAATTTAGTTTAACACGCGAACATTGGCGCGCGAAAGGGGGTCGGGGAAAACTGTAGTTTTCCCCGTGTAGGAAAACAGCGAGCGCTAGAAACCGAGAGGTTTCTAGGGAGGCCAAAGGCCGACGCGTCAATGTGGGCAATAATTCCAATGTCCCTTGTTTTTTCTATGGGAAAATCGCGGGGCATAAATAAATCAATATTTTACCACGCAAAATGAGCGAAGGCTCTGTTGGCCTCGGCCATTTTGCGGGTGTCCTCTTTTTTCTTGACTGCTGCTCCTTCGTTTTTTGAAGCAAGCACCAACTCTTCGGCGAGTTTCTCCGCCATCGGTTTGCCTTTTTTGGATCTGGCGGCGTTAATCAGCCAGCGCATCGCAAGCGCGAGACGCCTCTCCGGCCTAACCTCCCTCGGAACCTGATAATTTGCTCCGCCAACCCGACGGGATCTGACCTCGAGAACGGGCGAAACATTTTTAATAGCTTCTTCAAAAACCGCGACTGGTTCTTTTTTTGTTTTTTTTCCGGCCAAGTCCAAAGCCTCGTAAACAACGCTCCTGGCGGTGTTTTTCTTCCCCGAGACCATAATATGGTTTATAAACTTTGATACTACGACCGAATCGTAAAGGTGGTCGGGCTCAATCGTTGTTTTTATTTTTGTTTTTCTTCTCATAAAAAATTAAGCTTTGGGCCTTTTGGCTCCGTACTTTGATCTTTGCTGTTTTCGTCCTTCAACGCCGGAAGTATCCAAAACCCCGCGCACGATGTGATAGCGCACTCCCGGCAAATCCTTAACCCGGCCTCCGCGAATAACCACCACCGAGTGTTCCTGCAGGTTATGCCCCTCTCCGGGAATATAGGCCGTAACTTCCATACCGTTGGTCAGGCGCACTCTGGCGACTTTTCGCAAAGCGGAATTCGGTTTTTTTGGCGTAACCGTCGTAACTTTGATACAAACGCCCCTTTTAAAAGAAGACGGATAAAACATCGGGCGGTTTTGCAAAACGTTAAAACCCCGCTGCAGGGCAACGGCTTTTGATTTCTTTTTTAAGGGCTTCCGGCCCTTTCTTGCCAGCTGGTTAAACGTCGGCATGTTTCAAAATTATAAGGCAAACACTTCCCGATTGCAAGAGCGGAAGATAATGCGCCCGCTTAAAACGAAAATCCCGCCTTCAGTCAAATCAGGCCGGCGCCGGTTATCAGGCGAAACAACAGCAAAACAACGGGAAAAACAAAACGGAAAAGAAAAAATATGAAAAAAATCAGGATAACAAAGCCCCACTGTTCCATAAAATATTCAAGGTCGGGCCAAATCCGTCCGATGAAAGCGAAAAATATTTTTGATCCGTCAAGAGGCGGAATCGGAATAAGATTGAATACGGCCAAAAGAAGGTTTATGAAGACTATCACCGAAAGAATTTGGACCGAGCCCTCGGGCAGAAAAACCGATCCTCCGAACCTCAAAAGCAGTCCGAAAATCAAAGCAATCAGGACATTGGATGCCGGGCCGGCAACGGCAACCGCCGCCGGACCCCAGCGCTGGTTTTTCAGGTTGTATGGATTATAAGGCACGGGCTTGGCCCAGCCAATAATAAAGCCGGTCTTCAAAATCACCATAATCGCCGGAAGTAAAACCGAACCAAATGGGTCAAGGTGCTTCAGGGGATTTAACGTCAGACGGCCTTCGTGTTTGGCGGTCGGGTCGCCCAAGGAGTAAGCCATGTATCCATGCGAAACCTCGTGTATCACGACCGACATAATGAGCACGGCTATTGAAAAAATAAAATCAACAACTTGCATAAAACGTTCTTTTTATGATAGCATAACCAGATAAAATTTTTATGAAAATCTGCGCGATCTGCGGCAAGGGTTCCCGTATGGGGGGAAAAAGAAACCTTCTTCGTGGAAAATATAACCCGACAAAGACACAAAGAAAACAGCCCAATTTACAATGGGCCAGATTAACCAGCGGCCAAAAAGCGCTCATTTGCACCAAGTGTATTAAGAAATTATATAAATAACATCGGGCCGTCGTATAATGGTAGTACGCAAGGCTGGGGGTCTTGTGGCGAGAGTTCGATTCTCTCCGGCCCGACAAGTGATTGCCCAAAACAAAAACCTTTCCTGTCCTAGAGCAAGAGGGGTTTTTGTTTTAAATGTTATAATAACATAATAATGAAAGCCAAACTTATACATTTTCTCATAGCCGAATCTCCGCGCCAAAAAAAGGGCGCGGGGGAAACGGTTAAAATGCCGTCGGCCAAAAGCGCGCCGCACTATTTTGAAACCTCAGTGCCAAAACAGTCCGTAATCTCGCGGGAAAAAATTTCCGTCGGCGGAACCAACGGGACTTTGTTTTTAAAAATGTACCATCCGGACACGGTAATAGCCGAAGCCAGATTTGATCTGGACAATTTGTTTTCGCATAAAACCATTGAATTTAAAGAGGAGGTCGCAAAAAAACTTAAGGAGATCCTGAAAAAGAAAAACGGAAAAGATATTGAGCAGTCGGGCGAAGAATATTCGGTCTACACCGTATCGGATTATCAGGGCGACCCGGAACAATTTTTGGCCGAACGCAGCATACTCGCCTCTTTGCTCAAATCGGAAAAAATAGCTTTGGACCCCAAAGAGGTTGATTACACTCTTTCGTCTTCCATCAAATACGCCAAAAATGACATGGTCATAATTGACTGGGACGGAGCGATAATTTTTGACCCGCAAGGAGATTTTGAGTCCGCGATTGAGCTTCTGGAACTCGCCAACCTTCAGCTTTTGCGTTACCGCATATTGGATAAAGAGTTGGATCGCAGATTGAGCCGTGTGACAAAGTTGGTCAGGGAGTCG
>MHMQ01000026.1 GCA_001819395.1 Candidatus Niyogibacteria bacterium RIFCSPLOWO2_01_FULL_45_48 | reverse complement strand
CGCGGATGGTTTTCTCCCGGCGCAAAGTGGCTGAGATATCCCGAAATTTATGATCGAGCCAGGCAGACGCTTGATAAAAATTATTTTTCAGGGACAGCCGAAATTTTTAATTGGACGGAAATCGCCGAAATTTTGGAAAAACATCGCGACGGCAAAGAATATAACCTGAACGTTCTTTGGGCCGTTCTTACCTTTCAAATTTGGGCGCGTAGATTTAATATTCACGTATAAAATGAGCGTGCTTTCATATATTAAAGAAATTTGGCGAGGCAAAGATTTATATCGGATTTTTATGAATCTGGAATGTTCAAAATACACGCTTCGCGGAAAAGTCGCTGATATCGGAGCAGGCGCTGGACCCGCGAGTTATCATCGCTTTTTTACAAAAGAAGTTGGGGCGGAGATTACATCGCTTGACCGCCAAACATCACCAGTGGATTTTGAGCGCGACCGCCTGACTTATCCGGAGGAGAGTGTTGATACGGTTTTAATGTTTAACGTTCTTGAACATATTTTTAACTACTCAAACCTGCTTTCTGAAATAAAAAGGGTTTTAAAGCCCGGCGGGCGGGTTTACGGCTCCGTTCCGTTTTTGGTGGGCTATCATCCTGACCCGAAAGATTTTTGGCGATATACCGGCTCCGCTCTTGAAACCATTTTTAAATCCGCCGGCTTTAACGGCTTAGAAATTAAAATTTTGGGCAGGGGGCCGTTCACCGCGTCATACTCGCAGATTGAATTTATGATTCCGCGTATACTCAAAATAGCCATTTTGCCCCCGCTGTTTTTCCTGGACTTTTTGGCTTTAAAACTAAAACCATCGCTTTCTCGCGAAAAATTCGCCCTAGGCTTGTTTTTCTCGTTGACGAAAATCTGAAAAAAGTTTATTGTGTCCGTATGGCGAGCAAAGATTTATCAATCGTTGTACCGGTTTATAACGAGGAAAATTCCGTTTCCATTCTTCATAAGGAAATTTTGGATATTTTGAACCCACTGAATCGCTCTTATGAGGTTATTTTTGTTGATGACGGCTCAACCGACCGCACGCTTGAGGAGCTTAAAAAACTTTCGCCCGCCAAAATAATTTCTTTTTCTAGAAATTTCGGCAAATCACAGGCTCTGCAGGCCGGATTTGACGAGGCCGATGGAAACCACATTGTAACTCTGGACAGCGATCTGCAGGACGACCCCCGAGAAATTCCCCGCTTTATTGAAAAAATACAATCCGGACACGACCTTATCTGCGGATGGAAGCAAAAAAGAGCCGACTCTTTTTCGCGACGTTTCGCGTCTAAAATCGCGAACGTCGCCGCCCGCCACATGACCGGAATAAAAATACATGACATGAACTGCGGGTTTAAGATTTATAAATCGCAAGTCGCAAAAAGTTTGCATTTGTATGGGGACATGCACCGATACATTCCCTCGGTCGCCTCAAGTATGGGTTTTTCTGTGGGAGAAATGGCAGTTAATCATAGACCGCGCCAATTCGGAGCGTCAAAATACGGATTTGGCCGTTTTATTAACAGTTCTTTTGATTTTATCACTCTTATTTTTTTACGCCGTTTTACCGACAGGCCGATGCATCTTTTCGGGCTTTTTGGTTCCGTTCTTTTCATGCTTGGTGTTTTGGTTTTAGGGTATTTAAGCTGGGAGAAAATTTTTTACGGCGCCGCCATTGGTGGCAGGCCGCTTCTGCTTTTAGGCGCTCTTTTGGTAATAGTCGGATTTCAGTCTTTCTCTCTCGGTTTTATCGGTGAATTGACCATCCGTCAAAACAGGGAGGGGCGCCAGTTTAATATCAAAGAGAAAATAAATAATATTTAGGTTATATGGGCCAAGCGTCAAAATATGAAAACAAAAACCCTCTTCACCGGCGCGCGCTGAACAGATTTTTAAAACGTATAAAAAACTCGGTTGACGATGTCAAAGCGGCCCGGGTTCTTGAACTCGGTTCCGCCGACGGCTATGTGGTGAAATATTTGAAAAACCACAATCCCGCGCTTGAATTATGCGGAGTTGATATTGACGAAGAAGCGCTTGAGCGGGCGCGGGAGATGAATCCCGAGACGCGTTTTGAGTACGGCAATTTGGAAACCGGCATTCTTCCGAAAGAGCGGTTTGATATCACAATGGTGCTTGAGGTTTTTGAACATATTCAAGATACCGAAAAAGCGCTTTTGAACATGAAAAAACTGAACTCTAAATATTTTCTTATCAGCGTTCCTCGCGAACCATTTTTTAGGATATTGAATTTTTTGCGCGGCCGGCACTGGGGTAGACTGGGAAATCACCCGGAACATCTGCACGTGTGGAGAAAAAACGAATTTAGGCGAGTTGTCAGCAAATACTTTGTGGTTAAAAAAGATTACAGCAGTTTCCCGTGGACAATTTTTTTGGCGACCAAAAAAGACAATTGAAATGCAAAATAAATTTCCGCAAAAAATCGATTACCCGGAATCACTGGATATTTTAAATAACCCGTATAAAAACATTGACTTATACATGCGGCTTTGTGTTTCTTCGGCGTCCGCTTATTTTGAAACGGATCCCTTTACCAAATATTTATTTAAGAAACGTTTTTATTTGGTCGAAAATTACCTCAAACGTTCAGCCGGCGGACGCTTCAAAAAAGCTCTTGATGTCGGGTGCGGCATTGGATTTTTTATTCCGATCCTTACGTCTCTGGCCGACAAAGTTACAGCTCTTGATTATACGGGCGACGTGCTGGAGTACGCGCGATTTATGACCGGGAAGCGCAATATAAAAAATGTGGATTTCGCGCAAGGCGACATAAAATCTCTTCCTTTTGACGATAAAAGCTTTGACTTGATTGTGTGCATGAGCGTTTTGGAACATTTTCAAAATCTTGCGGGTCCCATCGAGGAACTAAAAAGGATTTTGGCTCCGGGCGGATTTTTGGTTGTGGGGTATCCGACCGAAACTCCTTTATTCCGATTTCTTCATAAAAAAGCAAGCAGAATTATCCCAAAAAGAAGAAAAATAAATAAAATTTTTAATGAAGAAAAACCGGGCGAGGAATTCGCGGCGCCCCACCTGTCGGACGAAAAGGGGATAACAAAAGCTCTTTTTGACGCGGGTTTCAGCGAAAAAGCTTCAAAATCCATAAACCTGCTGCCCCCTCTTTTTAAACTTTATACTATTAAGTTTTTAAAAAATGAGTCTTTCTAAGCACGGAATTATTTACATTCTTGCCGGGTTCGCTATTTTGGCGCTTACCGGACTTTTCTATAATTTTTCGGTAATCGGTACTATTGGCGACGAAACAGTTCTTATGTCGGCTACCCTTAAAATGATTGCCGAAAAAACTCTTCGGCCGGCTTATCCGACCAACTATCATATGCCGATTGGAACTTACATATATCTGCCGTTTTTTATTCTTGCTTTGGCGTTTTTAAGATTTTCGGGCTTATTTTCAAGTTTTGACGAGCTGAAAGAGTTCGGCATTCTTGAATACCCGAAACTTTTGCCGGTGGCAAGATTTATTTCGGCCGTTTTGGCCATCATATCAATATATTTGGTTTACCGTATTTGCCAAAAACTGTTTAATAACGTTTTAATTTCTTTGCTTGCTTCGTTTTTGCTTGCAACAAACATGACGTTTTTGGTGCTGGCTCATTTCGGCAAAGTGTGGATGCCGCAGATATTTGTAATTTTATTGGCATTTTATTTCATAACCGATTTTTATAAAAAAGACGAACCCAAGCTTAAAGACTACATTGTGCCGGCTTTTTTAACCGGCGTTTCATTCGGCACTCATTTCATAGGAGTGCTCGTCTACTTGCCGTTTTTGGCAGCTCACTATTTTAAAAATAAAAATAAGAGGTTTTACGAAATTTTTTTGGCAAATAAAAATTTATGGCTGGCAAACTTAGTCTTGGTTTTAGTCATGCTCGCGGTCTTTTATTTAAATCCTTACGGTTTTATAAACTACGCCAGTTGGTCGACTTCCGCCACCGCGGACGTTTTGAATCAAGGAACAAACCTTGAGGGCGGCAAGTTTGACCTTTGGCGGGGAATTAGCGCTTACGCGGTGTTTTTGTTTGATTACGGCCATGCTCTGACTCTTATTTTTCTTGCCAGCCTAATTCCTCTTTTTTTGCGTAGGCGCGACTTGTTTTTTATTCCGATGTCGTTTATTGCCGGGTATTATTTTGTAATCGGTCCGCTTATTGCTTCAAGCGCCCGGCCGGCTCCTGTTTACGCCGGCCCCCTAATTCCGTTTATGGCCATTATTGCCGCTTACGGAATTCATGAATTTTATCAAAGCGGATTTATTTCTAAAAAAATAAAAATCACGGCCATTTTTGCTGTTTTGATTTTTTCTTTATATCTGCCAATAATGCTGGACTACGCAATATTGCGCCCGAGTTCAGTTGTAGAAGCTGACAGCTGGATCCGCAACAACATTCCTTCGGGCTCAAAAATCGTAAATATCGGGCTTACTCTGCCGTTTAATGAAAACAGGGAGAGTATCGGGGACATAAAAAAATACAATCCAGAATTTTTAACCAAAAGGCAAAACTATATGCTGTCCATGGATGAAGAGAATTATCCAACACCGAATTATTATATACTTGATACCGGTATTTATAAGGACGGTATACCGCCGGAAATTTCAGGGAGAGGTTTTGATTACGTGATTATAAGCTGGCATTCCGGCGGCTATGACTCCGCGTTAAATAAAGCAAAATCTTACGGTATTCAAGATAAAAATTTGGTCCGAATGTTTCCTTCCGACGCTACACCCGACGGCTTTAGTGACAACATAGAAGCTATTCGTAAGCCGTTTTTTAATTTGAGAAAAGTAACGCACAACGGTCCGGCGGTTGCGATCTACAAACTTCCAAAATGACCATATTTTATATAGCCAATATCCGCTTGCCGACCGAGAAGGCGCACGGCCTTCAGATAATGAAGATGTGCGAACAGTTTGCCAAGCGTGCCGATACGGAGCTTGTTGTTCCGAGACGATTTAATCCTATTAAAATTGACCCGTTTGAATATTACGGAGTTAACAGAAGTTTCGAAATTACGCGTCTCCCAGTTTTAGATTTGGTTAAGTTCGGCCGTTTCGGATTTTGGCTTGAGTCGCTTATTTTTTCAAAAATCGCCGCCGTCTATCTTTTTTTGAAAAAAGCGGATGTTATTTACGGCCGGGACGAGATTCCGCTCTATTTTTTAAGTTTTTTCAAAAAAAATGTTTTTTGGGAGGCGCACCAGGGCAGGGTTAATTTTGCGGTAAAACGTCTTCTTAAAAAAGCCGCGGGTGTCATAACAATAAGCGAGGGACTGAAAAGCTATTATAAAAGCAAGAGAGATGGTATTTTGGTTTCTCCCGATGCCGTTGATTTTAACCAATTTAATATAACTCTTTCAAAAGAAGAATGTAGACAAAAACTAAGTAAATATTTGCCCACCGATGTTGATAAAAAAGTTGTGCTTTATGTTGGGCATTTGTATGAATGGAAAGGGATAGATACTTTACTTGAAACAAGCCACGCAATGAAAAACCACGCCATTTTTGTGTTCCTTGGTGGCACAGAAAAAGACTCCGCGATTTTTAAATCGGGAATAGGGGGTCTCAAATATGTTCAGTGGGTTCCCCCCCAGCTACACCAAGAAATCCCTTTATGGTTAAAAGCCGCGGATATTCTCGTTTTGCCAAATTCGGCAAAATACGAAATCTCCCGTCTTTTTACCTCGCCCTTAAAGCTTTTTGAGTATATGGCATCGGGGACGCCCATTATTGCATCAGATTTGCCGTCAATAAGAGAGGTGGTAAGCGAAAATGATGTTTTGTTTTTTAAACCAGATAATTTTCAAGATTTAGTGGAAAAAACAAAATATGCGCTTGCAAATTCCAAAGAAATGCAAAATAGGGCGGAATCAGCCAAGCAAAAAGTCCAAAATCATACTTGGGCTAGTAGAGCGGAAAAGATTTTGTTTTTTATCGCGCAAAAAAGGACAGAAGAAAAAAAATCCGACTTTTGGCCGGCCATACTCGCGGGACTTGGCATTGCGGTTTTAGCTTTGCCTATTTTGAAAAATTTATCTCTTCTGGATTTTATTTTTTCCGGCGGCCGAAAATCCGCGTATTTTTTGATTGCTTTATGGCTTGTTTTTGTGCCCGCGGGCTCTGTTTTTGGAATTTATCTGGCGCGTTTGTGGGCACGCAAGAAACCCGCGATTTTGCAAATCGCCAGATATGGTCTAATCGGCTGGTTAAACACCTTTGTCTATACTGGAATTTTTAATTGGCTTAGCTGGCTGACCGGCGTTGCAAGCGGGCTTAAGGCAGATCTCCTGGTTTTCGCCGCTTTTTCCGTAACAGTAACCAACAGTTTTTTTTGGAATAAATATTGGGTTTTTGAATCTGGAGGCGGCAGCGCTAAACTCGAATACGCCAAATTTTTCGGTGTAACCAGTTTTACCGCCCTCTTGAACATTTTTATTTTTCATTTGGTGGTAAATACAATCGGCGCGCCGGCGGGTTTAGACGAAAAAATTTGGGCAAATGTGGCTATTTTAATTCAGATCCCAGTGTCTTTTTTGGGTAACTTTGTGGGATACAGAATCTTTGTTTTTAAGAAAAAAAGTGTTAACATTGATTGATAACAAACATGAAATTATCTTTTGTTATACCGGTTTATAATGAAGAGGAGAATATTCCCGAACTTTACAAAAGGTTAAAGCAGGCGCTGGCTAATGACTTTAGAGATTTTGAATATGAGATTATTTTTATAGACGACGGCAGTCAGGACTGTTCCATTGAAGTATTGGAGGGTTTGCATAATCAAGACAGCAATGTAAAAGCAATTGAGTTTAGCCGTAATTTCGGTCATCATATCGCGATAACCGCCGGACTGGACTCGGCTGAAGGTGATTTTGTTGTGATGATGGACGGAGACTTGCAGGATCAGCCGGAGGAAATTCTGAAGTTATATAACAAACTTCGAGAAGGGTACGATGTTGTGTATGCCGAAAGAGCAAACAACAAGTCCGGTTTAATTAATCGGGCTTCGTCGCTTTTGTTCAATTGGCTCATAAGAAAATTAATAGACGAGCCCATCGTTATTAACGGTACGATTTTTCGTATTATGACCAGACAGGCGGTTGAAAGCGTAAAATTATTGAGGGAACGAAACAGGTATATTGTCGGAATTATCGGCTGGGTCGGTTTCAGGCATGCTTCACAAAAAGTTGAACATGACAAAAGACTCGCTGGCAAAACCAAATATAATTTATCAAAACGCCTATCTCTGGCCTTAAGCGCCATATTTTCTTTTTCCAGCTATCCCTTGCGGCTTATTGTAAAAACCGGCCTATTTTTCGTTTTTATGTCGTTTTTAGTCGGCGCCTTTATTGTTTACAAAAAACTTTTTTACGGCGTTCCTGTTTTGGGGTGGAGCTCTCTTATTTCGGCGGTTCTTATTATGGGAGGTATTCAAATTATTATTCTCGGGGTTATCGGCGAATATGTCGGACGAAATTACATTGAAACAAAAAACAGACCGTTATATATCGTAAAAAAATATCTGCACAAATGAAAACCATACTATTAACTGGAGCGACGGGGTTTTTGGGTGCTGAAGTTTATTCTTTTTTAAAGGACAGGAACCACAATATCATTCCTTTAGTAAGAAGAAAATCCGGACTAAAAGGTGAGATTGAAATTGATTTATGCGCCAATAATTTAAAGTCTTCAATTTCGAATCTGCCCCACTTTGACGCGTTGGTTCATTTGGCGGCATATATAGATTTTTCTACAGATTTTAATCCAGAACACTTTTGCGCCAATAGTTTGGCAACAAATGATCTTGCGCTTTTGGCGGCTGTTAGGAACGCTCATTTTATTTTTACCTCCACCGTTGCGGTATACGGAAAAAAGACCGACTACATTGATGAAAATACGTCAGTTAATCCGGATACTCCTTATGCCTTGAGCAAATGGCTTGGAGAAGAGTTTTTACGGAGAGTATGTCCGACTTATACAATTTTACGTTTAGCCGGAATATATGGACGAAATGGGCCGGAACATTTGGGTTTGAATAAGGCTATTAGCGGGGCTTTGCGGGGCGAGGCGCCGGTTTTAGCGGGAAGCGGTTCCGGTAAGCGAAATTACATTTTTGTAAAAGACGCTGCCGCAGCGATTACCTGTGTTCTAGAAAATAAAATTACGGGCACATATTTGACGAGCGGTTCTGAAGTTCTGTCTATTCGGGAAATGCTCGATATTATTTGTGAAGAATTCTTGCCGCAAGCAAAAATAAAACACCAAGAAGGTTTTTCTGAAACTAATCAGATTATGAAAAATTCTCCAAGACTTCCTCGTACAAGAGCGTTTAAGGAGGCGCTTAAGTCACTTTGAAATAAATTTTTTTATGAAAACAGCAATTTTGAGCGATTTTCACGGCAATGCTACGGCGCTTTCCGGGGTATTAAAAGAAATCAAAAAAGAAGGTTTAACCAAGATTTTTATAACCGGAGATTTTATTGGTTATTATTATCAGCCTGATAAAATTTTTAAACTTCTGCGTTCTTGGGAATGGGAAGGTGTTATTGGTAATCACGACGCAATTTTACGCGATTTTATTTCAGGAAAAAATAATCAGATGGATACTTATCGTACTTCATATGGGCGGGCTCTTGATGTGGCGATTAAAAAATTAAGCAAGAAAGACAAACAGCTCCTGATTTCTTTGCCTGAAAGGCGGGAGATTACTATAGACGGCAAAAAAATACTTTTATGTCACGGCTCTCCCTGGCGTAATGATGAATATCTTTACCACGACTCACCAGCCGAAATTTTTGAAAAAATAGCAAGCCTCGGCTACGATTTTGTAATTTTAGGCCACACCCACCACCCCTTGTTAAAAAAGGTTGGCCGGTGTATAATTGTTAATCCCGGTTCGGTTGGACAGCCGCGAGACGAGGGTAGTAATTCGTCATGGGCCGTAGCTGATTTTGCTACAGGAGTAGTAGATTTTCGTAGGACTCGCTTTGATCCGTCAAAAGTTATCAAAGAGGCAGAAATGTATGATCCGGGTTTAAATTATCTTAAAGAAGTGTTAACGAGAAAAAAAATATATTATGCGTGATAAATATACAATTTTATTAACTGCGATTGGAGGAGATGTTTCCCAAAGCGCTGCTAAGGTTCTGCGGGGTTTGGATATTGTTGATAGAATTATAGGTGTTGACCTTTCTTCGGATAACCCCCATTTTGTTTTTGTTGATGCTTTCTATGTAGTACCAAGACCTGATTCTGCAGAGTATATTAGTATGTTGGAGAACATAGTTGAGAAAGAAAAAGTTGATTTTGTTATTCCTATATCTGAACCGGAAGTAAGAGCGTTGTGGGAGGCAAAAGAGTTGCGGGGTTGGAATAAGGCGCAGATAGTAATTCCTGGGGGCTTAGCGCTGCCGCTTTGTTTAGACAATCTTGACACAGTACAATTTTTGGAAAAAAGGGGTATTGTGATGCCCTGGACCCGGCTTGTGTCGGATGATGAGGTTCCAAAATCTTTTCCGTGTGTTATGAAGGACCGATGGAGTTGGGGTTCTAGGAGTTTTTTGGCTATTGAAGATGAAGAAGCCGCGGAATATTTTTCTAAATGTCGGCCCAACTCTCTTTTTCAGGAAAAGCTATTACCATCGGACCAAGAGTATACATGCGGGATATTTCGTAACAAAAAAAAGGAAACCGCCTCTATTATTTTTAAACGAACCCTTTCTGGTCCGCGTACCGGAAAGGCGACCGTTGTGATTGATGAAGCGATTGAAAATTTGTGTAATCAAATAGCATCGATTTTAGAACTGCGAGGGAGTATTAACGTTCAATTAATCAAAACAGAAAAAGGCCCCATTCCTTTTGATATTAATCCCCGTTTTTCGGGCACTGTAGCATTTAGAGATTTGGTTGGATTTAAAGATGTTTTGTGGTCTTTATTTGATCAATTAAACATTGATTTTCAATTACATTTTTCTCCGTCGGCGGGCACAAAAATTTATCGCACATATGGTGAGGCAATAATTCATCCGAAAGAAAAAGAGGCATGAGAAGTGAACTTGTTGTGTTGGGTATTGTGTGTCCGGGCTCTTTTTGATACCGTGTATTGTATATGAAACCCAAAATTGTTTTGCTCACGGGTGCCGCCGGGTTTATCGGCAGTAATCTTTTGCAGTATCTTTTTGATAAATACCCCGATTACCGCTTTTTGGTTCTTGACGCGCTTACTTACGCCGGGAATCATAAAAACATCCCCGATTATATTCGAAATTCAAACCGTTTTGAGTTTTGGTATGGCGACGTAACAAATCCTAATATTGTGAACGAATTAATGCTGAGGCCCCATCTGGTTGTTCACCTGGCCGCGGAGACTCATGTGGCCAGATCTATTTTTGATAACAGCAAGTTTTTTCATACGGATGTTATTGGAACGCAGATGATGATGAACGCGCTAATGAAGCATAAACAGGTAGAAAGATTTATTCATATATCTTCCTCCGAAGTTTACGGCACTTCTTTGACCGAACCCATGTCCGAGGACCATCCGTTAAACCCAATGTCGCCTTACGCGGGAGCAAAAGCGGGCGCGGACCGGCTAGTCTATTCTTATTGGTCGCACGCTGATTTGCCCGCCGTAATTCTTAGGCCGTTTAACAATTACGGTTCTCGCCAGCATTTGGAAAAAATGACTCCGCGTTTTATTACGAGCGCCTTAAAAAACGAATCGCTTACAATCCATGGCGAAGGCGGCGCGAAAAGAGATTGGGTTTATGTTGGGGACACTTGCGAAGCGATAGACAAAACACTTCATTTGGAGGATTTTTCTAAAATAAAAAACCAAGTTATTAATGTGGGTACGGGAAAATCAACCGGCGTTTTGGATGTCGCCAAAATAATTTTAAAAGAATTAAATAAACCGGACGATACGCTTCGTCATATCGGCGACAGGCCGGGTCAGGTCAGTTGCCACATCGCGTCTACCGAAAAAGCAAAAAATCTGATCGGGTGGGAAGCGAAAACCACACTTCAAGACGGACTTAAAAAAACGGTTGACTGGTATAGGAATAACGAATCGTGGTGGAAGGAACTGGAATGGATGAAACATGTTTCTATTCGCACGGCTGACGGCAAAACAGAACTGCACTGATTTGTTTTCAACATGAAAGTCGAGTTTTATAGGCACAATTTGACTGACCAAGACAAGCGCGAGGTGGACGCGGTTATTGATTCTTTGTTTTTAACGACGGGCGAATGGACCAAGAAATTTGAAGAGAAACTGGCCTTGTATGTGGGCAGTAAATATGCCGTTGGCCTTGCTTCTTGCACAAACGCTCTGGAATTGGCCCTGAAATATTTTTGTATTGGCCAAGGAGATGAAGTTATTACGACGCCCATGTCTTTTGTCGCAACCGCCAACGCCATAGAGTATACGGGCGCAAAACCGGTTTTTGTTGACGTTGAAAAATCAACCGGCAACATTGATGCCGATTTAATTGAACGTTCCATAACCAAAAACACCAAAGCGATACTTCCGGTGCATCTTTACGGGCAAATATGCGATATGCGGAAAATCCGGGCCATTGCCGATAAATACAATTTAAAGATTATTGAAGACGCGGCCCACTGCATTGAAGGAACGCGAGACGGGGTGAAAGTCGGCGAACTTGGAGACATCGCCTGCTACAGTTTTTACGCGACCAAAAACATCACGTCGGGCGAAGGGGGGGCGACAACATGCAATGACCAAAATATATACGAATGGATGCTAAAAGCCCGCCAGCACGGCTTAAGCACAAACGCCGTAAATCGTTATGTGAAAAAATACGAGCATTATGATATGGAGTTTTTGGGAATGAAGTGCAATATGAGCAATATTCAGGCGGCACTGCTGATTAATCAGGTGGACCGCATTGACGGGCTTTTGACAGCCAAAGAAAGCGCGGCCGAAAAATTCAACGAAGGATTTAAAAATAATTCACACATAGGACTCCCGTCTGTTTTGAAAAATTCAAAACACGCAAGGCACGTGTATACAATTTGGGTAAGTCCCGACAAACGGGATGAATATATGGATAAAATTTACGAATCCGGGGTTGGGGTTGCGGTCAATTTTCGCCCCATCCATTTAATGAAGTACTATAAGGAAAAATACGGATATAAACCGGGTGATTTTCCTGTCTCCGAAAAAATAGGCTCATCTACCATCTCTATTCCTTTTTATCCAAAACTAAAGGACGAGGAGATTTCTTACGTTATAAACTCAATTAATAAAATCGTTACCGGTTAATTTTTGATTTTTTTGTCCCGATGAAGTAAAAACTGGAAGCCATGTTGTCTGCCGATTTATACCGGGAAAAAACGTAATCTAAAAAATTAAACGGAGCCAGTATAACCAAAAAGACCAAAGAAAAAATTTGGTAAGCAAACTCCGAATTAAACGAAAGGATAATCGCGAGCCACTCCCTTAAAACAGAAGTAAACGCGTAAGTCGGACCCCCGAAAATACCCAGCTCTTTTTCTTCAAAATTTTTAAAAAGTTCTTTAACACCCTCTTTTGTCCATCGGTAATAGTCGCTTGGCGAACTGTGAAAGCCCTGGATGAATGGAACAATAATATAAATTAAACCGCCGTTTTTTAAAACACGATACATTTCCTGAACGGCTGGCACAGGATTTTTAATGTGTTCCAAGGACGCTTCGCAAATGACCGCGTCACACGAAGAATTCTTAAGGGGGAGTTTCTGAGCGTCTGCCGCAATATGTATTCCCAAAAATGGATGCAGATCTACATTAATTACATCTTCTCTGATAACCTTTATGCCAGAGGCCACATTAACTATTAAAGAACCGCGGGGGACATGTTCAATTGCTTTTTTGCTGGTTTTGCCGGTGAACACCCCCAACATGTAGAAAAGAAAAAAGAAAAGTTTGGGGTGTTTTTTTAAAAAAATCTTGAGTCCAAAGATAAATGAATCAGATTGATCTTTGGTGTTTTCTTCATGAAAGACAACCGCCCCATTTTTAATTTTATAAATCCGTCCGCATTTTACGCATTTAATGTCTTTATCATAAAACGACAAGTCTCCTTGGCAAGACAGACACATTAGAGAATTCACTATCCTTTTTAACATAAAAGCATTATAATGGAGCGATAAGACCTAAGCAACAACATGGATTGGGTAAAAAAACACAGCCTTGCTTTCTTGGTAGCCACACTCGTCGGCCTTATTTATTTAGCGCCGAATGTGTTTTTTATTCTGTCGCTTAAAGACGACTATCGGGGGATTCCGATGATGAAAACCCCGAATGAAGATTTTTATTTGGGAAGAATCCAGGAAATTCTGGACGGATATCCAAGAGCAAGCTCGTTTGTGTTTTTTGAATATAAAGACCAGCCGTCGTTGACGCCTCCTGTCGGAGAGTTTTTTTACGCGGTTCCGAGCTTCTTGCTCAACGTATCCCCGGTTAATATTTTAATCGCGAGCAGATTTTATTTGCCGTTTATTTTGTTTCTTTTGATATATTTTTTAATTCACCGGCTCACTGAGCAAAAAGAATTATTGTCAAATAAGATAAATGCGGTAACGGGCGCTTTGCTGGTTACCTTGGGATATGATTTGGTGGACTATCGCAGCTTGTGGCAGCTAATAAAGGGCGCTATAGAGCCCGGCGGATTTTTGCTCTGGGCGCGCCCGGTTCGCCCGGTTATCGGGGTTATTCTTTTAATATCTTTTTTGTTATTTATTTGGCCGATATTGCAAAAAAAAGCGCGACAAAGGGTTTATGTTGTTGGGGCTTCCATATTTTTGGCTTTGATGTTTCCGTCCGGTTTTTTTGACTGGGGAATGGCGATGTCCGTTTTGGCGGTGCTTATTTTGATTTATCTATTT
>MHMQ01000025.1 GCA_001819395.1 Candidatus Niyogibacteria bacterium RIFCSPLOWO2_01_FULL_45_48 | reverse complement strand
GCTTGATGATCCATACACGGTTTTTTTGCCTCCCGTCGAAAACAAGACTTTTGAGGACGAAATCAGGGGCGATTTTGAGGGCGTCGGGATGGAAATCAGCATGAGGAAGGGCGCGCTCACGGTTGTGGCCCCGTTAAACGGAACGCCGGCTTACAGGGCAGGAATAAAATCCGGAGATAAAATAATAAAAATAGGCGATGAATCTACGGCCGGCCTTGACTTGACCGAGGCTGTCCAAAAAATTAAAGGCCCCAGGGGCACAAAAGTTGTGCTGACAATTTTAAGAAACGGAGAAGATTCAACTCGCGAAATTTCTGTTGAAAGAGACGTTATTCAGATACCTCTAATTGATACCGAGAGCCGGCCGGACGGCGTTTTTATAATCAGGCTTTACAGTTTTTCCGAACGTTCACCCTCGGCATTCCGGACAGCCCTTCGGGAAATGGCCGAATCGGGGAGCGGAAAGCTCGTTTTGGACTTGCGCAATAATCCCGGCGGATATTTGGAAGCGGCGGTTGATATTTCAAGCTGGTTTTTGCCGGCGGGAAAAACGGTGGTCCGTGAGAGTTTGGGAAGCGCCGACGAAAAAATATACCGCTCAAAGGGCTATAATGTTTTTGGCGGCATTCCGATGGTTATTCTGGCAAACGGGGGTTCCGCGTCCGCTTCGGAAATTGTCGCTGGGGCGCTACGCGATTACGGCCTTGCTAAAATAGTTGGCACAAAAACCTTCGGCAAAGGATCGGTCCAGGAACTGGTTCCCATAACCTCCGACACTTCGCTTAAAATAACCGTGGCTCGCTGGCTGACACCCCTGGGCCATTCGATTTCGGAAAACGGCCTTGAGCCCGACGTGCAGGTTGAGGCGGCGAAAGAAAACGATGAGTCAGTGGACCCGCAGCTTGACAGGGCGATAGAAATATTAAAAAATATGCAATAACGGCATGAAAGTATTGCTCACAAAAGACGTGCCCCACCTTGGGCAGATCGGAGACATAAAAGAAGTGAAAAGCGGGCACGCGCGCAATTTTTTGTTTCCGCGCGGATTTGCAAAACCGGCAACACCGACGGCTATTTTGGAGGCGGATGGGCTGAAAAAAGAACGCGAAGAAAAAAACATGATTGCTCTCGGCGCTTTTGAGGAAGCGCTGAACAAGCTTAAAAATATTGAAATTGTTATCGAAGCAAAAACAAACGAGCAGGGCGGGCTTTTCAGGGGAATATCCGCAAAGCAAATCGCGTCAGCAATTGCCAAGTCGGAAGTCAAAGAAATAGCCGAATCCGATATTTTAATCAATGAACCTATAAAAAACGCCGGGACTCATGAAGTTGAACTGAAAAGAGGGGACATCTCCGGAAAAATAAAAATTATCGTCAAAGCTAAAGAAAGTAAAAAGGGCATAAAAAATGGCTAGATATATTTTTATCGCGGGCGGGGTAATGTCAGGTATCGGAAAGGGTGTTTCCACGGCGGCGATTGCCGCCATTCTTAAAAATTGCGGGTTTCGCGCAAGCTGTATAAAAATCGACCCCTATTTAAACGTAGATGCCGGAACAATGAATCCGGTTGAACACGGTGAGGTTTTTGTGACCGACGATGGCCTCGAGTGTGATCAGGATATAGGCAATTACGAAAGATTTTTGGACGAGAATATGTATCGGCATAATTATATGACATCGGGTCAGGTGTATCAGGAGGTCATTGGGCGCGAGCGTTCACTCGGATACGGCGGAAGGTGTGTTGAAACGGTTCCGCATATACCCGAAGAAGTTATAAGACGGATAGAACTTGCGGCCAAAAAGGATAAGGCCGATTTCGTCCTTGTTGAAATCGGAGGCACTATCGGCGAATATCAAAACCTAATTTTTTTTGAGGCAGGACGCATGATGAAATTAAAATCACCGGACAAAGTTCTTTTTGTGGTCGTAAGCTATCTGCCGGTTCCTCACATGATAGGCGAGATGAAAACCAAGCCGACTCAGCATGCCGTACGAACCTTAAACGCTTCGGGTATACAGCCGGATATAATTATTGCCCGATCCGCGCTGCCCTTAGACAATCCGCGTAAACGCAAAATTGCTTCATTTTGCAATATTAAAGAAGACGACATAATTTCCGCACCCGATGTAAAGAGTATTTATGAAATTCCAGTGAACTTTGAACGAGGAAAAATAAGCGAAAGAATTTTGACAAAATTTAATTTGCCGGTCAAAAAATCAAGACTTGTAAATTGGCAGAAACTGGGCCGTAAAATCAAAAGCGTCCGCAAAGAAATTAGAATCGGAATTGTCGGGAAATATTTTTCAACCGGCCGGTTTACCTTAAGCGACTCCTATATCTCCGTCATTGAGGCCGTAAAGCATTCCGCTTGGCATAACGGCCTGAAGCCCAATATATTATGGCTTAATGCCGAAGAGTATGAAAAAGACTCAAAAAAACTTTCGGAACTGGATAAACTCGACGGTGTAATAGTGCCCGGCGGGTTCGGCGACAGGGGAGTCGAGGGCAAAATGGGGGCGATAGGATACGCCAGACGCAAAAAGATACCGTATCTCGGCCTTTGCTACGGAATGCAACTTGCGGTGATAGAGTTTGCCCGCTCGGTCGCTAAGCTTCGTCAGGCCTCGTCAACGGAAATAAGCGCCCGGACCGCGTACCCGGTCGTTTCAACCCTGCAAGAGCAGGAAAAGAATTTAAGCGAAGGGAAGTTTGGCGCCTCTATGCGTCTTGGGGCATATCCTTGCGAAATAAAATCCGGCACCGCGAGCTTCCGGGCCTACGGCGAAAAAAATATAGTGGAAAGGCACCGCCACCGATATGAATTCAACAACGATTTCAGGGATAAATTCGAAAAACTGGGTCTGGTGGTAGCGGGAATAAATCCGCAAAGAAACTTGGTTGAAATAATAGAACTTAAAGACCACCCGTTTTTCGTCGGAGTGCAATTTCATCCCGAACTAAAATCAAAACCGTTCAAGCCCCACCCGCTTTTTAACGAGTTTATAAAATCGGCCAGAGCCAATTCGGCGCGACAAAAATAAAATAAATTTAAACGACGCTCACCATTTTTTTGGCAGTTGTTCTGCCGTTGAATCTCATTTTTCTTTTTTGCGAAAATTTTACTTTCCCCCCCTGAAGGGCAAACAGCGTGTAGTCTTTTCCGACACCGACATTTCGGCCGGCAATATAGCGCGAACCTCTTTGGCGGATAATAATATCCCCCGTACGGGCAGTCTGGCCGTCGCCTAATTTAACGCCAAGATATTTGGGTTTGGAATCCCTAAGATTTTTTGCCGATCCCTGCGCTTTTGTATGTGCCATATTTACTTAAATTTTAGAATGATAATGAATAAAATTTAACCGTAAATATGAGCATCCCGAGCAAATTTTGCTTGCAAAATTTGAGAGGGGCGCCATATTTAGCGAATAAAATTTAACCGTAAATATGAGCATCCCGAGCAAATTTTGCTTGCAAAATTTGAGAGGGGCGCCATATTTAGCGAATAAATTTTAGCTGAAATTAGGATGTACCGAGCAAATTTTGCTTGCAAAATTTAATAGGGACATCATAATTATTCTATTATGTTATCCGAAAAATTTAACGGAGTCAAGTCCTATTTTAAAGAAAACCAAAGCGATTTTTTCATAGCCCTTAGTTTTTTAATGATCGCACTTATAGGATTTGGTCTGGGGCGGCTTTCCTATCTGGTGGACCAAAAAAGACCAATAACGATTGAAGAGGTGAATCTGGGAGCCGTCTTGGCGTCAGAAGCCCTTTTTGTCGCCTCAAAAAACGGCACCGCCTACTATCCTCCTTCTTGCGCGGGTGCCGGCAGAATAAAAGAGGAGAACAAGATCTGGTTTTCATCTCAAAAAGAAGCCGAGAGTCTTGGTTATAAACCGGCATCAAACTGCCCGGGACTATAATAAGGATGGGGAATTGACCTGAATGCTCCAGGACGAAGGCAAACCGGCAAGTATTTTTTTTATTTCCGGATGGCTCGCGGGCCAGCTTCCGCGTTCGAGTTTTAAAAGTATGTGCCAGCGAAAACTCCCCTTGATCTTCATCACAAAAGCCGGAAAGTCGACACATTCAAAAGGGCGCCCTTTCGAGGATTTTTTGAGTTCATCGGCTAAAGCCGAAATGTGTCCGACAAGTTTGGCCCGATCTGTGTCAACAAGAGTTATTTTGATCATGTCGACAGCCGGCGGATAGCCTAACTTTTTGCGTTCTTCCAGTTCGTCGCTTTTGAAGCGGGACATATTGCCGGAAGCGACATACTCAAAAAGGGGGTGGTCCGGCAGACGAGTCTGGATTACGAAACTCTTTTGGGCCAAGGAGCGCAGACGCATCAAAAATCCGGCAATTCGTTCGTGGATGCCGTAATCCGGAATGGAAAACAGGCCGTCAATCGCCGCAACCGCTATGTGGGGCAGAGGGGTCTTGAAAAAATTAATAAAAATTTCCGTGGCTACCAGCATACTCCCGGGCGTGTCGGCAAATTCTTTTTTTACGCGCTCGGCTTCTTTTCTGGATTTTATCGCGTCCGAGTCAAACCTGAATAACTTTGCTTCCGGAAACAGCCTTTTTAACTCTTCCCCTATTTTTTCAACCCCTACTCCATAGTTTGCCAGTTTCCAGCTTCCGCAGTTTGGACACCGTTCCGCGGCCTCCGCCTTTTTTAAGCAATAGTGGCAAAAAAAATATTTTTTGCCGGCCCCGTCTTTATTTGACTGGTGCAAAACAAGAGGGCTTGAGCAGTTTTTACAGACAAGTGCTTCGCCGCAATCCTGGCAAAGAGTTGTCGGATTAAGCCCGCGCCTGTAACCAACCAAAACAAGCGATTCTTTTTTGTCGCGCGTTTCGCGAATATGCTCTATAAGTTCTTGGCTTAAAACCCGGAATTCCTTGGGAGATTTTTCCCTGGAGTCTATTATCAAATTTTTTGCCTGGGACAAAAGTCTTCCCGTTCCGGCCAAGTCCGGCGCAATCGTACTGTTAAGCGGAAATTTTTCCGCGGAATCTATGGCCAATTTCAAAATAATATCGCCGGAAATAAGGCTTAAATTCATTTTTTTGGCAATGACCTCCGCAAGTTTACGAACATCAAAAAACGGCCGACGCCTTGAGTTATAATAATATTCGCTGGATTCCTCGTCTATTATGAGCGTTCCCGTATCCGGTCTTAAGAAAGCAAGCAGGTGGGGAGTTCCAACGGTTACGATTGGATCCGCAGATTCATAAATTTTTCCCAAAACAGAAGCTAAATTTTTCGCGGAAAGTTCTCCGTGAAGCAAAAAACATCTGTCCTCCAAACCCGTCTTCAGTTCATTGTATTCGGCCTCGGCCAGACTTTGTGTCGGCAAAATTACCGCGCACGACCGTTTTTGACCAAGAGTTTCGCGCAATATCGCCCGATAATATTTTAAGCGTTCCGGGCGTTCGGCTTGGTAGACCCCGACCTTAAAATTTTCTTTTTGATTTGCGTTTTTCGGGTTGTATGCCGACGAAAAAGACATTTTGCCGAGAACCTCTTTTTTTAAAAATATTTTTGGCAAAAAAAAGTTTGCCAGGGAGGGGCTTGAGGCTAAAAAATAATCCGAGATTTCGCGTATGGAGGAAAGAAAATCGGCGCTTACCAGCCGTTCGGCTAAAACCTTGTTTATTTTCTTTAAGGGAAAGAGTTCTTTTTTTAGTGACGCTTTTTTTGTCTCTAAATTTTCTATGGATACCGCTATGGCTAAAGAGTTTTTATTCCGCACGCTTATTTCAACCAAGGCGCCCGGTTCAAGTTTTTTGGTGCTAAAATAAGTCAAGGCCTCGTTTTTGAAAAAAGACCGGCCGATAGGCATAATTTCAACAATATACATATTTGTAGTATAACCTTTTTATGGATAAGTTTAACGAAAAAAGAATACATATGGTCGGTATAAAAGGTGTCGGAATGACGGCTTTGTGCGAGCTTTTATTGAGCTATGGAGCGAGTATTTCCGGCTCCGATATTGGGGAGGAGTTCCATACTGACCGCGTACTCGAGCGATTAAACGTCAAACCCTTAAACTTTGACGCCGACAACATAACTTCGGATATAGACTTAATAATCTATTCAAGCGCCTATGGTGAAGACAACACCGAAAGAAAAAAGGCCACAGAGCTGAATATTACTCAAATGAGCTATGCCGAAGCTTTGGCCGAAGTCTTCAATCAGAAAAAGGGAATAATGATCGCCGGTTCTCACGGTAAAACCACAACTACGGCGCTTTTGGGTCAAATTATGATTTCGGCGGGCTTTGATCCGACGGTCATTGTCGGCGGAACCGTCATCGCTTGGGATTCAAATTTCAGAGCCGGAAAATCCGAATGGATGGTCGTTGAAGGCGACGAGTACCAAAATAAGTTTTTAAACTTCAGACCGGAATATTTGCTTATTACCAACATAGACTACGATCACCCCGATACTTTTCCGGACAGGGAATCTTATCAAGAGGCTTTTAGAAAACTGGCCGCGCAAACGTCAAAAAAGGTGTTGGGGAATTTCCGAAACCGAGTTTTAAAGATGCCCCAAAACTCGGTTTCGGAAATTCCGCCGGTTTGGGAACCTTCTCCTTCGCCATATCTTTTGGGTGAACACAACCAAAAAAATCTTGCTTTGGTTTTGGAATTTTGCCGTGAGATTGGAATCGCGGACGAAAAAATACGGAAGGGACTTTCGGAATTTAGCGGAGTCAGGAGGCGCATGGAAATTTATGTCCAGACGGAAAAACTTATCATCATTGACGATTACGCCCATCACCCGGCAGAAATTTCGGCAACCCTTTCGGCGCTTAAAAATAATTGGCCGGAATATAAAATAACCGTTATTTTCCAGCCGCACACTTTCAGCCGGACAAAAGTCCTGCTTTCGGAATTCGCCGGGGCATTCAAAGATGCCGATGAGGTTTATCTTGCGCCGACATATTCTTCAGCCAGAGAGGGAATTAATACCGAAGGAAAAAATCTGGAAAAGTCTCTTTTTAACGAATTGAAAAAAAGGCATGAGGCGGTTGAGGTTTTTTCAAAATGGGAGAAGGGGGATAAGCGGGTAAAAGGGGACAAGCGGATAATAATCACCATGGGAGCGGGAGACATATGGCAATTTGCCAGAAAAATGGCCAAAATCGGGCACGAGTTTTAATATATAGTGCGGGCTTGACAGAGGTTTGCGGGGCTATATAATGGAATGACTATGGAAATCATTAAAACTGGATCATAGTAAATATTGAAAAATTGGAAAGTGTGGCCGCGATTGGTTCTTGTTGGAGCCAATCGCGGCTGTGTTTTCCCGCCTTTGGCGGGACAAGCTGGCCGGAGAACTTTGAAAATTTTGACACACAAAAATTATACGCATATGAGTTTTATTTTGTCTCGTTCATTTTTTTAGAGAGTTTGATCCTGGCTCAGGATGAACGCTGGCGGCGTGGATAAGGCATGCAAGTCGAACGAATCAAATTTTAAGATTATATCAAGAGATTTGGTTAGTGGCAGACGGGGTAGTAACACGTAAGTACTTACCTTGAAGTCGGGTACAACTCCGCGAAAGCGGAGCTAATTCCCGATAGTTCCCGTAAGGGTAAAGGAGCAATCCGCTTCAAGAAAGGCTTGCGAGCTATCAGCTTGTTGGCGGGGTAAAAGCCCACCAAGGCTATGACGGCTAGGGGGAGTGAGAGCTCGCCCCCCACCAATGGCACTGCGATACGGGCCATACACCTACGGGTGGCAGCAGCCGAGAATATTCCACAATGGGCGAAAGCCTGATGGAGCGACGCCGCGTGCAGGAAGAAGTCCTTCGGGACGTAAACTGCTTTTATAGGGGAAGAATCCCCCACCTTTGCAGTTTCAGTTGTGATATAGTCAAACTATGTATTTTGTCTATGTTCTTAAAATGAGCAATGGGCAACTTTATGTTGGTTATACCAATAATCTGAAACGCAGATTAAATCAACATCAAAACGGCGAGAGCGCTTTTACAAAAAAGTATTTGCCGATTGAATTGGTTTATTGTGAAGTTTATAAATCTAGCCTCGACGCATTAGAGCGTGAGCGAAAACTTAAACAGCACAAAAAAGGATTCGCGCAACTTCGCAATAGAATCAAAAGAAGCGCGAACTAAACTGCAAAGGTGGGGGATGACGGTACCCTATGAATAAGGGCTTGCTAACCTCGTGCCAGCAGCCGCGGTAATACGAGGAGCCCAAGCGTTATCCGGATTTACTGGGCGTAAAGGGTGTGTAGGGGGCTTTGTTAGTCCTGTTTTAAAATCCCGCGCTCAACGCGGGAACTGGACAGGAAACGGCAAAGCTCGGAGGGCGCGAGAGGCTGACGGAACTCTGGGTGTAGGAGTGAAATCCATTGATATCCAGGGGAACACCAAAGGCGAAGGCAGTCAGCTGGCGCGTTCCTGACCCTGAAACACGAAAGCGTGGGTTTCGAAAAGGATTAGATACCCTTGTAGTCCACGCCCTAAACGATGATGGTTAGGTATTCGAAGTATCGACCCTTTGAGTGCCGAAGCTAACGCGTTAAACCATCCGCCTGGGGAGTACGGCCGCAAGGCTAAAACTCAAAGGAATAGACGGGGACTCGCACAAGCGGTGGAGCATGTGGTTCAATTCGACGGTAACCGAAAAACCTTACCAGGGCTTGAAATCCAGACGACGATTTTTCGAAAGGAAAGTTTTCTCACAAGGACGGCTGGACAGGTGCTGCATGGCTGTCGTCAGCTCGTGGCTTGAGTTGTTCCCTTCAGTGGGATAACGAGCGCAACCCCCATTGCCTGTTATATATGTCAGGCGAGACTGCCCAGCCCTTGTTTTTTCAAAAATTGGAAGGACAAGGGCTGGGAGGAAGGTGGGGATGACGCCAAGTCAGCATGGCCCTCTGATGCCCTGGGCTACACACGTGCTACAATGGCCGGTACAATGGGTCGCCAAGCCGTAAGGCGGAGCTAATCCCATCAAAGCCGGCCTCAGTTCGGATCGAGGTCTGCAACTTGACCTCGTGAAGCCGGAATCGCTAGTAATCGCGGATCAGCATGCCGCGGTGAATACGTTCTCGAGTCTTGTACTCACCGCCCGTCAAGTCAAGGGAGCCGGGAGCACCCAAAACCGAGCACATAGCTGCGGAAAATATTCGGCAGTTATGTGCTCGGCTAAGGTGAGCTCGGTGACAGGGACTAAGTCGTAACAAGGCACGGCTAGCGGAAGCTGGTCGTGGATTATTTACTACCATTTGGTGTCCGATGGATATCGGACAAGATGTAGGTCGCTCGTCCCGTATTTCGGGACGAAATAAGGGTATTGGCCTCAAAGCCCTAAATTGAGGCTCCTGTCCCGCGAGGTGCGCGGGAGAACGAGACAAAATAAAGCTCAATATGGTATAATGTAAATGCGTCGAAATTAGAGTTAATAACTAACTAAATACTTTATGGTCCGAAAGGCAAATCCGGCTTTGTTAAAGCCATTGAATCTGTCGGCAGAACTTGAGGCAGTTGTAGGAAGCGGGCCCATGCCAAGAGGCCAGGTCGTCAAGAAGCTCTGGGAATACATCAAGAAGCACAACCTGCAGAACCCCCAGAACAAGAGGAACATCAAGGCCGACGACAAACTGCGCCCGATTTTCGGCGGCAAGGGCGAAGTCAATATGTTTGAGATGACCAAATTGGTCTCCAAACACATGAGTTAGTCTGCGCACTCGCGGGACAAGTAGGAAAATTTTCTTAATCAAAAACCCGCCTCAATGGCGGGTTTTTGATTTGACGCTGATATATAAATATGTTATAAGTTTTAAAGAAGCACGGGAACAACGTTTAAACAGGA
Source organism: Candidatus Niyogibacteria bacterium RIFCSPLOWO2_01_FULL_45_48 (assembly GCA_001819395.1). Classification (GTDB taxonomy): domain Bacteria; phylum Patescibacteriota; class Minisyncoccia; order HO2-45-28; family HO2-45-28; genus HO2-45-28. The sequence goes on along the minus strand of MHMQ01000025.1, from coordinate 7,811 downwards.
GGTCTTATGAACCGTAAGTCTGAATTTTTGTTGGGCGATCGTATGTGCATGCGACTCATAAAAATAAAAGACGCTTCGGATATTCTGCATTGCCTCAACACCGCTTCGGAAGTTCCTTCAAACTTAAACTTTTTTTCTGGTGGAATTCCGACTCTGGCCAAAGAAGTCGGCTGGATACGATCAACCATCAGACGAATGAGAGATGAGGAGGAGTTGGTTTTTTCGATTTTTAGCCGCGACCGTAAACAATTTATAGGAACTGTGGGACTCCTTGAAATCGACTGGCAAAATAAAAACGCGCGCGTCGGAATCACAATCCTAAACGAAGAATTCCGCGGTCATGGATATGCTCATGAAATATTGGACCTTACTCATGGCTATGGATTTGAAATTCTTGGCCTTAACAAGATTTTTATGAGTTTCTACTTTGAAAATATGAAAATGCATCGTATAGCTGACAGGCTCGGCTACCGCAAAGCAGGAGTTCTTAAAGAAGAATATTTTCTGAAAGGCAAATGGCTTGATTTTGTACGATACGAACTTACAGCGAAAGAGTATCAAAAAAGAATACAAGGCGCGCAGTAAAGCGCGCTTTTCTTTTTGCTTGTGCGCGTACATGGGATCCCCGCCTGCCAGTCGCTGTCGCTCCAGGCGATTGCGGGCAGGGAACCATGGACATCGTCATTATTAGGAAAGACAGCATGTTATGCTGTCTTTCCGTTCTTCCGGGGATTCTTTCTAAAATTTAAAAGTTAGTTCAGTGGTGGGCGTAGAAGGGATCGAACCTTCGACCTCGTCATTATCAGTGACGCGCTCTACCACTGAGCTATACGCCCATACGCCCGCCACTGAACTAACTATATAAAATGTTAAGAATCTCGTAAAACGTGAAGACATTCACGTTTTACCCACTGAGCTATACGCGCGCAATTTTTATTATACATTTTTTCACTCAAAATAAAAGCTCTTGCAATTTTTGGTTTTTTTTGTTAAGGTTGGGCCAGATATAAAGTAAATAGGGAGGATTTGCGTGTGATGAAAGAAACGCTGAAAAAAATGGCTTTCGGAAATTTTCTTTCTTTGGCCGTGTGGAACATGGGCGTAGCGGCGCTTGCGGATAAATCAAAAGCCCCTCTGATACGCTTTATTCTTTTCAAAAATGGCAGAGAGCTTACCGAGGCTCTTTACGAAGCCAAAAAAAATTTTACAGAATTCCTGGATCCGTTTAAGCGTACTCACATTTATTTTGGCGGAGGACATCCCATATCCGAAGAAATATGGAACATTGTTCACTCCGGCTTCGCGTTTTTTTCTCTGCCTCACGACCCCAATGTGTCCGTAAAAGAGGTGATAAAAGGAGATTACGGCTATATGCGGGAAAAAATGAAAGCCGCGTTTGAGACAGACGAAGAGAAGCGGGCGTTTGAAGAATTTACAAAGTTTTTGAAAGACAGAATTTTCGTGGAAGTCCTTTTGCGGGAAAATTAGAAACACCTGCCATTTAACTCGTTCGCCTTTGCTGGACGAGTTTTTTTCTTGACACTAGAGAAATTATGATGCCGTCTAAATCCAAACCTATTTTTAACAATTTTGCCATGATAACATTTTAAATAGATTTTGCTTTTTTACAAGGGGAAAACGGTGAGCGACGAAAGATTAAAAAGTTTTCTTGAATCGGGAGAAGAGGTAAATTTGGGCAACATTTTTGAGTATCTGCAGGGGATGGCGGAGGGGATGGAAGGCGTGGTTCGCTGGGAAAAAAGAGAGAATATCGCCGGTCAATCGGTTAGAGAAAACGATCTACAGCACACATTTAAAACTGTTTTTCTGACAATCATCTGCGCAGTTACGGAAAATGAATGGCGTAAAAAACGGGGACTGCTTCCTTTTGGAAAAGTCCAGCTTGACGTGGGACTGCTTGCGATGATGGCCTTGGTTCACGACATCGGAGAAATAATCAAGGGCGATATGCCTCATTTTGAAAAAATAAAAGAGGGCGGAGCTTCCCAAACAGAAGACGAACTCACTGCTTTTAAAGAAATTATAAAGCCCTTACCAGGCAAGATTCAAGAATATCTCCTTCTAATTTACAGGCGCACAATGTTTAAATCAGACTTATGCATTAAAGACAGGGAAGCAAGATTTTTCAACGCCGTTGAGAATTTGGGACACCTTAAGCGCGCCATACACGAATGCCGTTTGGGACACCTGCATTTTGCCCCGAAATGCCTGGAACTGCACATTCCGGTTTTGGATAAGTATTCGTGGAACGAGTTTCCGTCGCTTAAAGACTGGTATAAGCCATTTGTTGAGGAGGCGATAGACTATTTAAGACAATTTCAGGAAAAAAGAGAGGAATATATTGCCGAATTTGTGCGTAGAGGCGGAAAAAGAGAGGATTTTCCGTTTTAGCCAAAAAGCCCCTTTGGGGCTTTTTTATAATGCCTTTTTGATTAAATTTAAAAGTTTTTTCCGGTCTTTTTTGTTGTTTTTGAAATCCAATTTATCCATATCAATAGTTAAAACCGACGTATTTTTTTTGTATTTTTTGACGCATAAATCCTGTGTTTCGGATAAAGTTTTCAGATAAAAAGCGGGAATTGTTTTTTCATAACTCCTTTTTCTTTTTATGATATTTTTTTTTAAGTTTTTATGATTGGTTTTTAAATAAACCAAAAGGTCGGGGTGAGGAAGCCGTTTTTTTACTTTATCGTAAACATAACGATAAATTTTATACTCCTTTTCAGTTAAAAATCCCAGTTTTTTTTGCGTGTCCAAAAAACAAAAATCCTGATGTATTGACGTGTCAAGAACCGCAGAAGTTTTTTGGAGCAGTTCCTTGATTTCAAGAAGCTGATTTAATTTTTCTATTGAAAAAAATAATTGCGAATGAAAAGCCCATTTTTTCATATCTTTATAAAAGAGGGGCAAAAAATTGTTTTCGCTGAATTTTTCTTTAACCGGCTTAAATCCCAGATTTTTTGCCGCCAATTTCATAGCCGTGGTTTTGCCCGAACCAACCCCACCCATAAACGCTATGAATTTACAGGCCTTATTTTTTTTCATAAGAAAATTATACCATTTTTGAATCCCTAAAAACAAAACCCGACATTGTCGGGTTTTTTTTAAATCATTGAAACGACTGCGGAAAATCTGCCTTCGGGCTCGCCCGTAAGCTCTGCGCGGTGATGCGAAAAGAACAAATGCTTGCCTTTTTCGTCTCTTGAACAGCAGGTACAGCTGGAAGCAACTTTTATATGTTCGGGTTTTATGCCCGCGTACAAAAGTTGTTTAATATTGAAATTAAGCAGGTCAATATGCGCGCCGAATCCGAATGTGCCAAACGCGTTTTCCTCCACAGACTCCGCCCATCGCTTGTCTTTCAGCAGATTTTGAGCGGTCCTTTCGTCCTTATAACAGCATTTGTGTATTCCCGGGCCTATTCCGACGAAAATATCTTCCGGCTCTATTGGATAATGCTTAACCGCCAGTTCCACCGCTTGACGCGCTATTTCCAAGTTCGTGCTCTTCCATCCGGCATGAACCAGACCGACAAAATATCGGTCAACCGTGCTCATCAAAATAGGAAAACAATCGGCCGGACGAAGGATAAACGCGACCTCGGGGAAGGTTGTAAAAATTCCGTCACATTTTACTTCCTCCGCCTCGCGCCAATGCCGGGGCGCAAAGACAATATTGTCCGAATGCTCGGGCAAAATTACAACCGGCTTGTGGGATGAAAACCCGCGACCATTTAGACATTTTTCGAAATTGCTTAGCGCATCCTTGGGTTGTCCATATTTGGCCGACATGTTGCCGGCAAGCGCCGTGGTGAAAAAATGCCTTGCCGGAAAATCATTAAATTGACACGTCGTTCCGTCCTCGCCGAACTCCAGCCGTGAGAGCATTTATCCCCCCCCTTATCCCACACCACACCCACACACCAGGTGTGTGGGTGTGGTGTGTTGTGAAAACAACTCTTTATTCGTTATAATAAAAACAATGGCTAAAATCAAGGTGGGGATATTAAGAGGCGGGCCGTCCAGCGAGTATGATATTTCGCTTAAAACCGGCGGAGCCGTGCTTAAACATTTGGACCAAAAAAAGTACGGCGCAAGCGACGTTTTGATAAGCAAAGACGGTGTTTGGCATTTAGATGGAGTAAAAGCCGAACCGCATAAAGTTTTCAGGTCAATCGATGTCGCGTTTAACGCCATGCACGGCGAATACGGCGAAGATGGAACCGTGCAGAAAATTCTTGAAGCGCACAACGTCCCTTATACCGGTTCGGGAGTTTTTGCGTCAGCCACGGCTCTGCATAAACGCCTCGCGCGCGCTATTTTTGAAATTTCAGGTATATTAACCCCTTCGGCAGTATCAGTCCGCGCGGGAGACAATTTGCCGGAAAAATCAGCCGAAGCCGTTCGTAAAATGTTTTTCCCAATGGTGATAAAACCAGCCAGCCGCGGCTCATCAATAGGCGTAAGCATATCCAAAGATATTTATAGTTTAATTATAGCGGCGGAACAAGCGTTAAAATACGACGATGAAATTTTAATTGAAAAATTTATTTCGGGGCGCGAAGCAACTTGCGCGGTGCTCGAAGATTTTCGGGAACAAAAACACTACGCGTTTCCGGTGGTTGAAATAATTCCTCCGGCGCGCAAGAAACTTTTTGATTACGAATCAAAATACGACGGCTCCACGCAAGAAATATGTCCGGGTAGATTTTCGCCCGAACTTTCGGAACGAATGAAAAAAATCGCCGTCGCCGCCCATCAGTCTTTAGGGTGCCGGCATTACTCGCGGGCCGACTTCAGAATAGATGAGGGGGGTAAAATATTCTTAATAGAAGTGAATACCTTGCCGGGGCTTGCCGACGTGTGTCTTTTTCCCAAAGCGGCATCTGCTGTTGGACTCGAATTCCCAATGCTTTTGGAGCACATCATTACTTTGGCAATAAAAAATCCCGCCTGATTTCAGGCGGGGCGCTAAATAGCTTTCTTTCTTAAAAATTTTGTCAGCCGTTTTGCGGCTTCTTTTAACCTTGCTATCCGTTCTTTGCGGTCTTCTGTGCGTATTAAACGAAGGTCCTCCATTACCTCGCCGTGTAAAGCAAGGATTAATTCTATTTTCCGGTCTATTTGGATGTATTTATCAGGGTGCTTTTTTCTGGATTTAATTTTGTATCTTTCATAACACTCCATCAGAAACGCTCCGCAAAATGCCGTTAGGGCGATATCAATCGTGGTGTCCGCTCCGCCCTTCTGGATATTGGTTACAAGCTCGGTAAAGGTATAGCCATTTTTATACCAATCAAAACTCATCTCCAGAATTTCCCATATTACCGCGACATAGAATGTCTTGAGTTTAATTTTCCAAATCAGACTTTCAAACTTTTGCTCGTCTCGTTCAAGTTCGAGGGAGCGCTGGGGGGTTTTGTAAATATGCAGAAAAGTTATGGTAAGCATGACTCCGGCGGCAGAGTGCCCGAGCGCGTCAAACCACCATTTTAGCGAAAAAAGAAGGTTGTTTCCGGCCCACAGATTAAACGGACTCAATGGACCCCACGTCCAGGCAAAGAAAATCCAAAAGCCGCCAAGCGCCAGAAAACCGGCTGTTCTGGGATTTTTTTGCGCGCATATCTGAACGGATAAGAACATTCGCCGCCAGAGAGACGGCTGATTTTGATCCGGCATCGGCCGCCTCCCTCGGTTTCAAAGAATTGAATAAACTCCGTGTTTATTATATTATAAACTTTACATTTTGATAAGGGCCCGTAGCTTAGTGGCAGAGCATCCCTGCCTGCTGGCGGGCAGGCGGTTTGTCCCGATTTTGTTTCCGCAAAGCGGAATTACAAAATCGAGGATCCCGTATGATTTTGGTGGGCTCGTAGCTTAGTGGCAGAGCATCCGGTTTGCATCCGGAAGATGGGGGTTCGATTCCCCCCGAGTCCAAATGTGAGCCCACCAAAATCCATCGGGACATCCCTGCCTGCCGGCAGGCAGGCGGAAGATGGAGGTTCGATTCCTCTCGGGTCCAAAATTTGGTAATATTTGATTAATATATTTATATGTCCAAAAAACGTTTAATCATGGTTTCCGGGGGCTTTGACCCGATACATATCGGGCATCTTGAGATGTTTAAAGAAGCCAAGGAGCTCGGCGATAAGCTTTTGGTCGTCCTTAACTGTGATGATTGGCTTACGCGAAAAAAAGGGAAATTTTTCATGAATCAAAATGACCGGGCAGAGCTTATAAGAAGCATAAAATATGTTGATGATGTTTATGTGCTTCAAAGCGACAGAAACGACGTGGGGGAGGCGATAGAGAAATTCAGGCCGGATATTTTCGCCAATGGCGGAGACCGCAAAGACGAAGCATCGATACCCGAAGCCGCAACTTGTAAAAAACTCGGTGTTGAAATGATCTTTAATGTTGGCAAAAGCGGAAAAATACGCTCGAGTTCCGAGCTTCTGAAAAAATATTTAAATAATCCGTAAAATATAAATAGTCGTAAAAAATAATTATTAGTAATAAGCTCTATATAGTATGGCAAATGTAACAATCTATACCACACCCACCTGTATTTACTGCAAAATGGCTAAAGAATTTTTTAAAGAAAACGGCGTCGAATACTCCGAAAAAAATGTCGCGTCGGATACCCAGGCTAGAGAAGAAATGATAAAAAAATCAAACCAGATGGGTGTTCCGGTGATTGACATTGACGGCGAACTTACGATCGGCTTTGACAAAGAACGGTTGTCGGCATTATTAAACGTAAAATAATACCGCGGGCGTGAAAGCAATTTCAGACCCACTGGGACCGGAATACGTGATTAGGGTTTACGATTCCCGACTAGATATGAGGGGATTTTTGGTTATAGACAACACTAAACTTGGACCGGGCAAAGGCGGAATAAGAATGACCCCCGATGTTTCGGAGGAAGAGATTTTTCGGCTTGCCAGAGCCATGACTTTCAAAAACGCTTTGGCCGATTTGCCGTTCGGCGGAGCTAAAGCTGGCATTGTTTGGCCGGGCGGCTCCGACGCGCTAAAAAAGAAATTTGTCCAAAGTTTCGCGCGCTTAATTAAACCGTTTTTAATTTCCAAATATATCGCCGGACCCGATGTCGCGAGCAGTGAGAAGGAAATGAAATGGTTTGTGGAAGAGGTTGGCAACAAAAAAGCCGCGACCGGAAAGCCGAAAAATCTTGGAGGCCTGCCCCACGAACTCGGCAGTACCGGATTCGGCGTCGCAGAGGCCGTAATGACCGCGGCGAAAATAAAAGGTATCGGCATTAAAGACGCCTCGGTTGCTATAGACGGCTTTGGAAATGTCGGAAGTTTCGCTTTTAGGTTTTTAAAAAATGCTGGCGCGAAGATCGTAGCGGTAGCAGACAGGCACGGCGCGATATTCAACAAAAACGGCCTTAGCGAGACGGATGTGAGAAAAGTAAAATCGTGCGGGAAGTCAATTGAAGAATGCAAAAGGGGACATCCAATCTCACGAAAGAAGTTTTTTTCCCTTGCGGTTGATGTTTTAATTCCGGCATCGGTAACCGACGTCATCAACGACTCAAATAAAAAATCAGTTAGAGCCAAAATAATAGTTGAAGGCGCGAATATTCCTATGCGGGAAAATATTGAAGAAGAACTTTGGAGGAGGGGAACCATGATAGTGCCGGATATAATTGCCAACGCCGGCGGAGTCATATCATCTTATTCCGAATATAAAGGATACAGCGCCGAAAAAATGTTCGGGTTGGTCAAGGAGAAAGTCAACAAAAGCGTAAACGCGGTTTTGAAAAT
>MHMQ01000024.1 GCA_001819395.1 Candidatus Niyogibacteria bacterium RIFCSPLOWO2_01_FULL_45_48 | reverse complement strand
TTCGCCGTGTCCCCTCAAGTCAATCGCCAGCGCCCCGAATCCGGCCTCGTTCAGCTTCAAGGCGAATCCTGCCCAGCTTTCTTTTGCGGCCGGCATCATGTGTAAAAGCAAAACACCGGCGCTGCCGATCGGTCCTTTGTAATGGTCGCCGGCGATATTAATTCCGTCGGCTGTTTTTAAATTAACCTTTTCCGGCATGTTTTTATTTTAACAATTATATGATTATACTGAAAGGTATCCATGGCCAACGTAATTAACGTAATTTTTGTAATTCTGGTAATAATACTGATCGCTTTTTTTTTATTTTCCGGTGGAAGCTTAATAAACCAGATAGGTCTGCAGCCTCCCGAAGCCCGGCAAAATAATCCCTCTGACGGAAACGGCGCTTCGGAGCCGTCTTCGGAAAAAAACGCGGTAAAGACCGTCAGAATTTATACCGCCAACTACAGAGCCGAAAAACAAGACGAAGAATACATTGAAATATCGGCCGACTATTCCAACACAGAACCGGTAAATATAAGCGGGTGGAGACTGGAAAACAGGGACAAGGATTATTTCATTATACCAAAAGGAGCAAGCCTCCCTTACACGGCGCAAGTCAATATTCAAGGCGACATAAAACTATCTCCGGGAGAGAAGGCAATTATAATCACGGGCAAAAGTCCTTTTAACACGAGTTTCAGGCCAAATATCTGCGCGGGCTACTTCAACAGACTTTACGAGTTTAAGCCAAGACTGCCGGAAGATTGCCCGGATCCGGACAAAGAGGCGGGCGTTAGCGCCCAAAACAACGCCTGCTTTTCTTACTTAAAAACTCTGTCAAAATGCCAGACACCGAATTTATCGTCCGCCCCCTCGGACGTAAATTTTGCCTGCCGCGAGTTCGTTGAACAAAGACTAAACTACGCCGGCTGCGTTGAAGCCCACAAAAATGAGGCGGAATTTTTCTCCAAGGAATGGAGGGTATACCTGGAACAAAACGAAGAAGCCTGGTCAAATGTGCGTGAGACAATAAAACTTTTCGACCAAAATTCCAATTTGATCGCCGAAACGTCTATATAGGAAACTATCTGATCTCGAAGGATATATTTACGTTCGAAACAATCTCGTTTTCGCCGGTCGGAATTGATGGCGCTATAGACCTCTCGAAATCCCCTCCGACACCAAGACTGGCGGCATAGCCGTAAAAAGGAACCGGACCGCCGAATTCGCTGAAAGAAACAATATCTCCGAGCCTAACCCCGAGCGACTTAGACAATACAAGAGCCTTGGTTTTGGCATCGACTATCGCCTTGGCTCTGGCCTCCTGTTTCAAAACTTCATCGTTATCGACAACGAAACGGAGGTCTCCAATTTCAATCGCTCCAAATTCAGTAATACCGCCCACAACCATGTCGATTTTTTCCAGATCCCGTATTTTGACCTGCAGGGTTTGGCGCACCTCATAGCCCAAAAATTCCCTTCGGCCTTTGGGGTAATCGTATTGGGGGCTGATATTATAAGCCGTCGTCTTGATATCTTTGTCCTCAACGCCCGAACTTTTCAGGAAACTGATGATTTTGTCGGCCTGCTCGTTTACGCCATCTCTGGCGAAAGCCATGTCAAGAGAGCTTGATACCATGGAAAAATTAACCACGCCAACATCCGGTTTGGCCAGCACTTTTCCCTCGCCGGTTACCAGAATCGTGGGCGAAGAAAGAGACGGTCTGGTAAAACTCTTTACCTCATTTAAAAATTTTGCGGCGACCCAGAAAGAAAGGGCGACCAATAAAATTATGAGAAAATAATAACCCGACTCGCAGCGCGTCCAAAGATCGCGCGTACTAAAAATATTTTTGCCATTGGACATTTTTGCCATTTGATTTAAAATTTAATAATTGATAATATAATCTCTTAATTATAACATAAATACTATAAATACTATGCTTTCCAAAATTTATCCACACCGCACCGCCGAAAGCGTCACCGAGGGCCATCCCGACAAGGTCTGTGACCAGATGGCTGACGCGCTTTTGGACGAGTTTTTGCGCGAAGACCCGAAAAGCCGCACGGCTATAGAAATTCTGGGTTCTCACGGCGACTTGTTCATCGGCGGGGAAGTTACAAGCACGGCTAAAGGGGTGGACGCGGCCGAAACAGCGAAAAAGATTTACCGACAGATCGGCTACGAAGAACCAATAAATGTCACGGTGAAAATAGCAAGACAATCGCCAGATATAGCGCGGGGTGTTGACACCGGAGGCGCCGGAGACCAGGGCATTATGTACGGATACGCCTGTGATGAAACAAAAGAAATGATGCCTCTGGCGGTGGCCCTGGCCCACGAACTGACAAGTGGGCTGGCCGAACTTAGGAAAAATGACACGGAAGCCAAAAAAATTATAGGTCCCGACGGAAAAGCCCAGGTAAGTTTTGAAAAAGACAAATTAACAACCCTGCTTGTTTCAACCCAGCACGCCGAAAGCGTGAGCCATGATGAATTAAAGGAGTTTCTTGTCCGCAAGCTTATCAGGCCTCTTCTTGTAAAATACGAATTAAACGAACCCGAAAATACCCTTGTAAATCCCACCGGCCGGTTTGTAATCGGCGGGTTTGCCGGAGACTCGGGTCTTACCGGACGCAAAATAATGGTGGACACCTACTGCGGACTCGCCCCCCACGGCGGAGGCGCGTTTTCCGGAAAAGACCCGACCAAAGTTGACCGCTCTGCCGCCTACATGGCCCGGCATGCCGCTAAATCAGTGGTCGCCTCGGGCTTGGCCAAAGAATGTCTGGTCAGTGTGGCCTACGCCATAGGCAAAGCCGAACCATTGATGCTTTTCGCGAATACTTTTGACGAAAACTCGGAGAAGGCGACAAAATTACTCGGTGAAAAATTTGATTTCAGACCAAAAGCGATTATTGAGTATTTGGATTTACTGAAACCGATTTATTTCAAAACCGCCGCTTACGGCCACTTCGGCAGAGACGGATTTTCCTGGGAAAAAATAAAAGAGCTCTAAAGAGCTCTTTTTCGTTTTTATTCTATATTTAAAACCCCGGTGAAACGCATTGGCCTCGGTTGGGAAACAAGAAATTTCAAAAAATTAACGACTACTTCCAGAGCGATTCCAGTTAAGATTTTACTTTCCGACGTTGACATCGGTATTTTTATTATGGAAAGGGGGCTGGACAAAGAATATCCGGAGTCGTTTTCAAAATTGCGGTCATGAGTAAGGATGAAGGCCTGTGCTCCGGGATGGTTTCGTCTGGTTTCTTCTTCAAAGTGTTCCAAAACAACATCGTCTTTCTCCCGGCTCAAATTGTGTTTCAAGAAAACGACTTTCACGCCATCCGCCGCCTTTTCAATGACTTCTCTGGCTTTGTGTGAAACGTTTATGTCAAAAAAAACGACTATCCGCGGACAGGAACTTTCGCCTGCGGCCATTTTTCCCCCGGATATATATAATCTTATTTTAAGATAGCACAACCAAAAGGCACCGCAAGCGCGAGGCTTTTTGATTTAAAATTTAAGCTAATCAAACCTGTTTTCGCTCGCGTGTTTTTTTACTTCCGCCACAAGCATCTCAATATGCTTGTTGTCGTCGTCTCTCATTTTCCGCCACATTTGAGTGCAAGAATCGCATCCTTCGGCGTTTTTCAAATATTCTTTTTCGTATCTCCAGACAGCGTCATTTTTTTCAGAAAGCGCGTGTACCAAATCGTGATTATGATCCTTCATCATGGTTAATAGTTTGTAATAATTATTTTATAGTTTTTCTTCGACCTTTGTTATTTTTTATTATATCTGTCTTTTTTATTTTTTCGAAAAGCGCGGCGATTTCTTCTTTTTGTTTCCCCGACTCTAAAAACTGCTGACGGATTCTCGCCTTTTCTTTACGCAAAAATTTTCGGATTGATTTTGGAAACTTTTTTGTCATGCCATTTTTTAAAATTCCGATGTGTTAATATATCGAAATATCGACATAGCAACATATCGAAATGTCGAAATGTCGAAATGTCGAAATATTATTTTTTGTTCTCATAAAATCTTTTATATAATACGGGATCTAAGTTTTTTGTAATCTCTTCCATAGGATCTTTCGGTTTTACATATTTAAATTGTTCTCCTCTCATTGACCCGCCTTTTACTTTTGTGGAGAAACTTTGGATAAGCCGCGAACATTCATCCGTCAGCGCCAAACCCTTTCGAAATTTCGATATATCGACATATTCTCTGTCGTTGGCGATGTAAAGCTGGCTTCTGACTTCCCCAACTTCTCCTTTTGCTATGAAAAGGGCGTCAACAAACTCCTGCCTCGTGCCTCGGTCAAAGCCCTCGGCAATATTTGACATTGGTGATATAGAAGCGCGCCTGATTTGCCGTTTTAGGTCGTAATCTTTGAATATAGGCGCATCTGTAATGTCAAAAATAAAATTAGCAAGTTCTCTTGACTTTTTCCAGCACACCAAATCCTCAAATTTTTGAATCGTGGCCATAAAATGTATTTCGATATGTCGATATATTAACATATAGAAACTTAAAAATCTCGGCTATTAAGATGTCGTCTTAATGCATATATTTGACGTCCAAAACGTTTTGTGATATGCAGGAGTTAGGTTCTTTGGTCAAAGGAGAAAACAGTGACGGACAACCTTAAGGAAGCTGTTTTTCTGAAAGAAAGGTGGATGCAGATATCTCCAAGGTTTTTTGAGCCACTTACCTTGAACGAGCTTCCTGTTGGTTCAAAGTTTATCGTTCTCCCCGAGCCTGGTGATAACTCTGGACACGGAGGTTTTAAGAAAGCACATTATATTTTTATAAAAACGAGCGATAGCCACACAGACGGTGTTCTGCCAGCGCATACCCCTCAAGTGAAAGCAATAAATTTACAAAACGGGTGTTCGAGCATTTTCTCCTCTACCATGTTTGTTATTCATGTCCTATAAATCTTTCTAAAAAAGAGCCGCGTAGTCGGCTCTTTTTTTCACTCTTTATTTTTTAACGCTTCACGTGCGATTTCACGGTCGTCCCACGGAGTTTTTGTCCCGCCGGGACCCATTATCCACGGCTCCGCTCCCTTGCCGGTGATAACTACGACATCACCGGTTTTTGCGTCCGAAATCGCCTTTTTAATCGCTTCTTTTCTATCAATAATTTCCAACACCCCGGGATTCGATCCCAGGATTCCCGGGGATCGAATCCCCGCAATGCCGCCAAATATATCTTCAATAATTACTTCGGGTTTTTCGTCGTAAGGGTCTTCGTTCGTCAAAATAATTTCCTGGCAGAATTCGGATGCGATTTTGCCCATTTCGGGTCGCTTCCATTTATCTCTGCCTCCTCCGGCAGAGCCCAAAACGCAAATTAAACGCCCGCTGGCTGGCGGACGCAGGGTTTCATAAACCTTGCGAAGCGCGTCCGGAGTATGCGCGTAATCAACAACAACCACAAACGGCTCACGCTGGACGAATTCCATCCTTCCGGGAACTCCTTCAATTTTTTCAACTGCTTTTGTAATGACCTCTTGCGGTATACCAAGTGCCTGGGCCGTTTTAACCGCCGCGGCGATATTATAAAGATTAAATTCACCCAAAAGTTTTAGTTCTCTCGGCGCGTCTTTTTTTGAATAAATTATTTTTTTATCCGCTTCGTATTTCAAAAACTCCGGGGCCGCGGGGTCATCGCCATTTATAATAAAAGTTTTGGCGACATCCGATTTGCAATAGGTTTTTGAAAGCTCGGCGAAAACTTTTTCTTTGGCTTTACGATAGTTTTCAAAAGAGCCGTGAGATTCAATATGTTCGGGCGTTATGTTGGTCAAAACCAAAACATCCCAGTCAATATTTTTGTGCCTGAATTGTCTTATGCCCTCGGATGTTATTTCCAAAACGGCGTGCGTGCAACCGGCCTTCAAGGCTCGGCGCAAAAACTTTTGCAGAAAAAATCGACCGGGCATTGTCATTTTCAGCGTGTTTTTTTCGGCCTCGTCCCCTATCCGGAAGTAAAGCGAGGAAACGGAAGCCGTTTTAATCCCCGCCTCACGTAAAATCTGCGTGATGTATTCAACGACGCTTGTCTTGCCGTTCGTCCCCGTAATACCGACAACAACCATCTCTCTTGACGGCCGGCCGTAAAAAACAACGGACAAGACCGAAAACAGCCGGTGATAAATCGGCCTCAAGAAATCCAAAACCGGCCCCGGAATAAATTTTTTTGTGAAATTCATCTGGCTTTACCCAAAATATTCAGCGCGGATTTGATGCGATCCGAAGCGCCCTTAACTTCGGACGGAACCTTGTTTAACGCTTCGCGGGCTTCGCGCAAGGAATATCCGAGCGAGTGCAAAGC
>MHMQ01000023.1 GCA_001819395.1 Candidatus Niyogibacteria bacterium RIFCSPLOWO2_01_FULL_45_48 | reverse complement strand
GACCCAAACATTCTTTCGGGATATGATTTCGGCTTTGCGTGGAAAAAAGATAAAGAAACTGGCGAGTTTGAAAAAGGAAAACTTTTAACTGGTAAGAAGAGTGGCGGGCAAGTCCCAGACATTCTTTTTATTGAGCGTTGTTTGTCTTTACTTAAAAAAGGCGGACGGATGGGCATAGTTTTGCCCGATGGCGATTTAACTAACCAGAACACCGAATTTGTCCGAGCTTGGCTCAAAAATAAAGCTCAAATAGTAGCAGTGGTCAGCTTGCCGCAAGAAACCTTTGTGCCGTTCGGAGCTGGTGTAAAATCAAGCGTTTTATTTTTGAAAAAACCTAAAGGCAAAACCCCAGAACGCTATCCGATTTTCTTCGCTAACCTACAAAAAATCGGCTACGACATTCGTGGCAGAAAAACTTATAAGAGAAATGAAAGAGGAGAGGTTATGGATGATGAGGGGCGAGTAATTGAGTGTCTGACTGACCGCAAGGGCAACAAAACAAAGCAAGACCCCGCCTTGATTGAAATGAAGGGTGCTATGGATACTGATGTGCCAGATGTATTAAAGGAATGGGTTAAGTTCAAAAAGGAGTTTAAGAGCTATCTATGGTAGAAGCACAAACAAGACAAAATACTTTTTGGCTTTGGAGTGATGTTGTGAATTTCACAAGGCGTGGTGATTTTGACTTTTGGTCTCCAGAATATGTAAAAAATGACAAGTTAATGTCGCAATACTCTCCTTTTAGAGAGGTTGTTGAGGATATTACAAATGGGGTTGAGTTAAGAAAATACTCTGATACGGGTGAGCTTTATTTGAGGGTTGGCAATATAAAAGAGTTTTTTACCGATTTAGACGATATAAAATTAGTTCCTTTAACCCGTGAGGCGGTTAAAGTAAGAGAGAAGGTGGTATTGAGCGAGCAAGATATTTTAATGTCTCGGTCTGGTTCTCTTGGGATAATCACAGTCGTTACACCTGATATTAAAAACTCCATCATCAGTTCGCATATTATGCGTTTGAGGGTTAAAAAAGAAATCAGCCCATATTATATTACTACTTTTCTAAACAGTTCTTTCGGTAAAAATCAAATACTACGCAGACGCAACGGTAGCCCAGTTCCAGAAATAAATCATCAATCGTTAGAGGAAATAAGATTTTTTATTCCGTCAAAAACAATACAGCAAAAAGTTGAGCAAATCGTAAAAGAGGCGTTTCAACTTAAAACAGAAGCCGAGAGTGAATACCAACAAGCAGTTGATGTATTCCTGAAAAATATCAAAACACACATCTCGGAATGGGATGATTTAACTAACGAAACCCAGAAGGCGTTTTGGCTATGGTCTGACCAAGTTGATATAACCAACAGAATTGACCCCGACTATTACTCTGGTGAAGGGATAAGAAATAAATTAGGAAAAATAAAACCGCTTGCCGATTTAGCTGAAATAAAAATCGGCAAAACTCCAGCGTTTGATGATTACTTGCCGAGCGGCGATAGGCGGATAATGAAGTTTAGAGCAATAACGGGGCGTGGCATTGATTGGGAGAATGAGGAAAGAGGATTTGTAAAAGAGGAGTTTTTTCAAAAAAACAAAAAAAATAAACTTGAGAAAAATGATATTGTGCTTGGTTCTGCGGCTCACCAAGCCCACTACATCGGCAAGTATCTTGATATTGTTGATGAATTGCCAAAAGAATTTACGGACGGCATTTTAACAGTAGCAGAGGTTATGACAATCAGGACAAGCGAAATGCTTAATCCATTTGTGCTTTTGTTATTTTTGCGTTCGGGTGTTGGTTACGAACTTATACAAAGACAAATAAAGGGTCAAACATCCCACCTCTACCCAAAGGATGTAGAGAATATCGGAATACCAGAAGCTGTTATTAAAATCTCAAAATCAAAAATTGGGACTGAGGTTGAAGGTAAAATCCAATCTTCGTTAGTGAAAGCCCGATTATCTAAACAAAAACTCCAAGAAGCCAAAGATTTTGTTGAAAATCTGGTCAAGACAAATGAAAAATAAACAACACACATTATTTGAAAACAAGCAACAAGTGTTGTTTGAGCAGGTGCAAGAGTTCTTTGAACAACTACTCTCATTAAAATCTTCGGAAAAAATGAAGCAGTATTTGAAGTTTTGCGCAAGAATGCCAAATCACTCAACATTTAACAGCACTCTTGTGTTTATCCAAAAACCCTCTTGCTACTATTACGCAACAAAATCGCAGTGGGGACGTTTTAACAGAAAACCAAGGCGCTCTGCCAAACCATTATTAATACTGCGCCCATTTGCTCCGGTAGAGTTTGTATATGACCTTGAGGACACCGATGGAAAACCGCTACCGAAAGATTTTATCTACTGGTGGAAAGAAGAAAAAGGAGGCATATCAAAAGAAAAATTTAAAAATTTAATAAAACTCTGTGAGGAATTACATATAAAAACATCTATATCATCTACGGACTATTTGCGTGAAGAAGGGCATAGGACATTCGGCATTGCTTATAGAAAACTGGACAACAACGAGCACGGCATAGAATTACACCCAAGATATAATGACCCGGAAGTGTTGCAAGAGGCATTTGGGGTGTTGGTGCACGAAATAGCCCACCATTTACTTGGACATCTCGGCGAGATAAAAATAAGCAAGGTCAGTTCAAAAGAAGTTATTATTATCAAAGACGCTCGTGGAAACGACCGCTCTGTTAGAGAAGTAGAAGCAGAACTAACTGCGTGGCTTCTTTTCTCAAAATACGGGATTGCCAAAAAGTCAGCCGCATATATGGCTGGTTGGATAACCAAGCAAAACGCAAAATCTGCCCGAATAGTTGAGGTTGGTAAAACTGTTGAAAACATCTATAAAATGTCCGAGGGCAAGCGCTGGTGGCGATAAAGACCGGTGGGGCTTTACTTTCTCTGATTTTTATGTATAATTTAGTCAATGCCAGATATATTTCGCCCAGAAAAAATAAACCTCGCGAACAATCCAGATATTAGCGAGAGCAAAATTCAAGACAAAATAGCAGAAAATCCGGCAATTCTTGGGTTAGGAGACCTTGTTTTGAAAGACAAAGAAAGAACGCAACCGCGTGCTGGAAGATTAGATTTACTATTACAAGACCCGGATACTCAACGGAGATATGAAGTAGAAATACAGCTTGGAAGGACAGACGAAAGTCACATCATCCGGACAATTGAATACTGGGACACAGAACGAAAACGTTATCCTCAATATGACCATTGCGCCGTTATAGTTGCGGAAGAAATTACAACCAGATTTCATAATGTCATAGGTCTTTTCAATGGCAGTATTCCAATAATAGCAATACAAATGAACGCATATAAATTTGGGGACGATATAGGTTTAGTTTTTACTACGGTTTTAGATGAATTAGCCCTGGGTTCTGTTGACGAGGACGAAGAGGTTAGAGAAGTGACCGACAGAAGTTATTGGGTTGACAGAGGAACAGAAGAGACCGTAAAAATGGCAGATAAACTACTCGCTGTTATCAATGAATTTTCCGGCGGTGGCTACGAACTTAAATATAATAAATTCTATATTGGTTTAGCTAAAAATGGTCAACCAAACAACTTTGCGGTTTTCAGACCCAGAAAAAGTAGCTTAAACCTAGAAATAAGATTACCTTACTCTGACGAAGTTCAAGGTAAAATCACCGAAAATGACCTTGACGATATAGGGTATATGAAACGATGGGGTGTTTATCGTTTGCGTCTAAACGAGGACGACCTAAAAAACAAAAAGGAACTGTTAAAAGAACTATTGATAATGGCATACGAAAACTCAAAGTGACCAGCTGTTTTTAACAGTCAAACAACATCCAACAATTCCCTTATCTGCTTAATAACAACCTCCGGGCAAGGCAAAGCTTTAGTCCAGTCATAAGTTCCAAAACGCCTTGACCCAGCGAGGAGAAATAAAGAGTAGAGCGTTGTGGGTTGCTTGCTTTTTCCAGCCAGTTTGCTATAATAAGGGTGTAATTGACAAGGTAATCGCGAAGTTCGTGCGCGTAATCACGAACCGCTTATTTCTCCCCTTTTGGGGTAGGCAAACTGGGAAATCTGCGGTGAGCCAGATGTAATAAGCGACTAACCACTCGACTTGCTCGCGGCAGGTCGCGAAGGCGGTTGGGAGATTTCATTCAGCTTTGGTCGGTAAGCTGGATTAAAACTCCGAGCCGCTTTTCGTTTTGTGGTCAAAAGCAGAAACGGCGCGGAGCCGTTAGCAGATTACAAAACAAAAATATGACAAACGAATTTATACAATCGCGGGGGCTTACGCCAAAGCAAAAGAAAGAAATAGAACAAATGGCGCAAGAACTGGTTGATAACCTCAACAAAAATGTTGGGGAAGAAAAGGGTAAAAAGGTGCCGCAATTAAAAGATTAAAAAGCAACAAAAATGGACAAATTAAAAGAGTTCGGAACAATAAAAACCACGCCAGAACAAAAGGCCAAGATAAAGCAGATGGCGCAGGAGTTGGCCGACAACTTAAACGGAAATGTCAAAAAGGGGCCCAATTTAAGCGATTTATGCAAATGTGGCCACACATACGGCTCACACCCTTTTCTTAAAAGGCGCACGGAGGGCTTTCCAATGCCACCCGCCTATTCTTGTATTGACTGTAAATGTAAAAAATTTGAATTAGATAAAAATAGTGAGTAGCGGGGTGGGGTAAAAATTGTTATCTTATAAGTATGAAAAAGAACCCGAACTTTCTGGGAGTAGAAAGAGGCATTTGGGCTGGGGTGCTTATTGGTTTTGGTGTTGTTGCGTGGTGGACGGTCAACGAAGTGGTCAGTATTATATCATTTGTGAGCGGGCTAATACTCTGGTATTTACCTACTACCAGCGACAAAGATAACGATTAGCATAACGAGGCAAGATTACCCATTCGCATATTCTCTCAAATCAGGTATGTAGATATACCCATTTTGCCTCTCAAGAATGGTTCTAACATCCTCCACTATCCGACCCATAAAAGATAACGCCTTACGGCGTTATCATCATTTTATATAAGTTCGTTCCTTGTTCTCCGCGGGCTTCAGCCACGAGCTCAAAGCCAAGTTTTTCGTAAAGTTTGTTGGCCACGACTCTTGAAGGACGGCTGGTCAAATAAAGTTTAATTTTAGCATTCTTTACTTTCGCAAACCGCTTTGCGTCTTCAATCAAAGCAAGGGTGATTTTCTCGCCAAGTCCCCGCCCGCGATATTCCTTATCAACCACGACATCGTGAATCTCGGCAATCCATCGGCCCAAATTTCTCTGGAAAAAAATTGATGCCATCGCGGCAAAGCTGTCCGGATATTTCTTGGAGTCGTCAACGGCGACAAAGAGGTGGAAATTCCCGTTTAGCAAACAGTCCACAAATTCAGTCTCGCTTATCTTGTCCCCATTACCGCTCGGATGCAATTGAGGCAAAAGGCGGTTTATGCCGTCAAAGGAATCAAGCGCGTCTCTGACGCCGATATGTTTTATTTCCATCACAGCCGACTCCAAACCCAAAAACAAAATCTTTCCAAAACCTATCATCACTTTCCATACTAGTCCAGAAACAGCCTGTCTGGCAAAACATCTCTTTTTTGTTATTCTTAAATCGGACGTATTTATAAAAGGGCCAGCCATGCTCCGTTCAAGAAGCGAAATCGTTGAAATGGAAGCCGAACTGAAAGAATCAGTCGGCATAGCCAAAAAGACGCTAGAGCTTGCCAAGAAAAACAAAAGCACTTGCGCGTTTGAAGCCGAAGAATGGCTAAACTGCCTTGAAGAGCAGCTTAAAACACTGATGCAATTTAAAGATTTTTCGTCGAAAGTCGCCGAGGGAGCGCTTGCCGAGGTTGAAGAAAAGTTTTTTCCAGACCTTGCCGAAGTTTTATCCTACCGAAAAGACATCTTATTTTTCGAACATGGCCCGAAAGATGATAATACGGATAGCGTCCTCTCACCGGCTTTGGCTTACAACAAAGAAGGTAAATCGAAACTTCCGGCATCGGCCAACGAGGCGCGAAAAAGAGCGCATATTTTATGGCACAGAAAATTCATTCTGGAGTGGCTTTTAAAACAGGCGGACAATAAAAAAAATTAAGAACGCCCCGAAAACCATCGGGGCGTTTAATTAAATATCCGGCTTATTCGGGATCATCCGACATCACGTCAATTTTCCCGCCTTGCAAGAGGTTAATAATTTTTTCATGCCATTCTTCCAAAACAGCGGTCAGAAAAACTGTTTCGTTTTCCACAAAAACATTTAAATCGTCGTCGGAGGAAAATACCATTATGATTTTTTTGGGCTCGTCCGAGTAGTCCGGAGGTTCGCTAACCGGACGTACGATAAAATAAAACTTCTTTCCGTCTATTTCCAACTTCAAAAAACTATCGTCAAATCCTGCGACAACCTCGCGCTCTCCGTCATCTATTTCAGTATGATCGGCGAGTCCCGCAAGAGGCCGAACAACCACCAATTCCTCGGATTCACCGCCAATACGCCACAAAACCTCCAGATCGCTCTCGGAAACACCGAGAACTTCAGCATATTGATCGCCGTGTTTAACGCATAACTGTAAAATGACCGCTTCTCTGTCAAGGGTCTGTTGGATTTTGCGCCTGATAAATTCGTTATAGCGCATAAAATCCCCTTTTTTGAAAACAAACATCAACTAACCGCAATTCTATAATTACGCGCGACTAATGTCAAAAAGAGGTTAAAAAATAACCCTGTCTCCGATTTCTATTTTATTTTCATCCGTGAAGCCTGCGTTTAGTTCCAAAACATATTTCGCCGGAAGTAACGGCGAGAATGTCCGTGGGTAAGAATCGGGTAAGGCGTTTTTAGTGATATCAACGATTTTTTTATTTTCGTCTATCCAAATCACATCCAGCGCGAACTTCATATCTTTCATCCAGAATTGGCGGATTGAGGAATCCGCGAACACAAAAAGCATCGCTTCGTTTGCTCCGAGTTTTTCCCTGCCGGATAATCCAAGCGTTCTTTTTTCCGCGGTGTCCGCGAGTTCGGCCTTAAGTTCAACACTGGGGACGCCGATAACTAAAAATTTTTTCTCCGGCAGCTTACTGTTTTTCATTTGACTTAAATAAACAAGCGCCAAAAATACGGCTAAAAATAAAACCGCGATTTTTGCGCCGATGTTTCTTTGGGTGGACCCGAGGGGAGTCGAACCCCTGACTGATCCATGCCATGGATCTGTGTTACCACTATACCACGGGCCCATTTTGTTTTTGTCCGGATTTTTTTGAAAAAAAGTAAACGTAAAGAATCTCGAGAAGTCCGGCGGTGTTTACGACCAAAAGCGCTATAAACCAGTTCCGGTCTCCGCGTCTCGCCGCCTTCCAAAGCGCCAAACCCTTCCAAATCACAGTCCAAAAAACAAGAATAAGAATAAAAAAAGAAAACAGCGCGGGCGACATCCACGGAAAAGCCTTAAAGGCGGCCTCGAAATAGCTTTCCATCATAAACCCAATATTAAACAAAATATTATAAATTTCAACGTGCCCTCGGACCGAATCGAACGGGTCGCTCACCTTGTTCACTCCCTAGAAACCCACGGTTTCTAGCGCTCTGCCTCGACAAGCTCGGCATCACTGTTTTCCTCTGCGGGGAAACGCTCCGCTTTTCCCCGACCCCCTTTCAGCCGTTCGATTAAGTTTTGTGCCCTCGGACCGAATCGAACGGTCATCCACTCCTTAGGACGGAGTTGTTCTATCCATTGAACTACGAGGGCATGTGTGCTATCATGCTAATCATTATTTCGTTTTTTGACAACTAGGAGGACGCATGCCCGTACCCGAAATAGTTCGCCTGGTATCAAGAGAATTGACGGCACTGAAGCCGTCCATAGAGGAAAGACTGACCGCGCTTGCCAAGAAAGACGCTCTTTTGCCCCAATCTTTGGAAACGGCAAGGACAGATGCCGAAAAATCTTTCGTTATCAGAGCCGTTTCGGCGATAGACAGAGAGGTTGGCATTCTCGAACTTACAATTGTCCTGACGACTTCGCGGGTCCTGGGTTTCATGGTCTCGGGCGACGACAAAGAGTCGGCGGAAAGAATCAAAAAATCGGTGGAAAAAGAGACGGAGAGCATGCGCGAATTTTTAAAGGAAAGAATCACGGCCACTTTGCCCCACTATTCGGAGATAAGGTACGGGCCTGGCCCGCGCTAAAACGAGACCGCCAAATAAGGCGGCTTTTTATTTTCTTTATACCTGTGTATAATTAAAACCAATGGCTGACTATCAAAAACAAATTATAAACGCAGTCAGATCGGTGATGCCGGCGGTAGTTTCTATTGCCGTAACCAAGGATCTGGAAGAAATAGCCGCCGATCTGCCGGAAGAGTTTTACACGCTTGATCCCCGCGAACAAGCCATGCTTGAATCCAGGCTCCGCCAGGCGCCAAAAGACGAGCATGGGAGAATAAAAATGGGCGGGGGCTCCGGATTTTTCATAGACAAAAGCGGCACGATACTCACCAACAAGCACGTTATCGCCGACCCAAAAGCGATTTACAGCGTAATTACTTCAGACAATAAAAAATACGAAACAAAAATACTCGCCCGCGACCCGATAAATGATGTCGCGATACTGAAAATTGAAGCCAAAAACTCACCGATGGTTGAAATGGCAACGGCTAAAAACCTTGAGCTTGGACAAACTGTGATTGCTATCGGCAACGCTTTGGGCGAGTTTCAAAACACCGTCTCAACCGGCGTGGTATCCGGACTTTCGCGATTTATCACCGCGATGACCGATTTTGCGGGACACCAAGAAAAACTTCGCGGGCTTATTCAGACCGATGCCGCCATAAATCCGGGAAATTCCGGCGGACCGCTGGTCAATTTGGACGGATGCGCGGTGGGCATAAATTCAGCGGTGGTGTTTGGCGCGCAAAACATAGGTTTTGCCATCCCAATAGACCAGGCCAAAAAAGACCTTGAGGAAATAAAAAAATACGGACGTATACGCAGGCCCTTTTTCGGAGTCAGATACATGATTTTAAACAAAAATTTACAAAAAAGATTCCGCCTGCCGATCGACCGCGGCGCGCTCATAATGAACGAGGGCATGCCGGGGGATATGGCTATAATTCCGGGAAGCGCCGCCGATAAGGCCGGACTTCAGGAATACGACGTTATCCTTGCTTTCAATAATAAAGAAATCACCGAGGAAGAAACTCTTGAGGACGTAATCGCCTCCTGTCAGATAGGAGATGAAATCGGTATGGAAATTTTAAGACAAGGCAAAAAATTGCAAAAGAAGATAGTCCTTGAGGAATTTTTGCTGCATCGCTAGCCAATCACGGCTCTAATTAAAAATCCTACACCGTAGGCGATTGAGGCGGCAAGTCCTCCTACAAAAAACATTTCAAGCCCCGACCATAACCAAAAACGGCGCGTAAAGATTGAGCGAAGAGCGCCGACGGCGAAAAACATAACGCCCGCAATCACAGTAGATACGGCAAAAAGGGACGCTCCGTCAAAAAAGAAGATGAAAGGAATAATCGGAGCAAAGCCCGCGATCACAAAAGCAAATAATGTTGTTGCCGCCCCCTTTAACGGCCTCGTTTCCCCCACAGGCGTAAGGCCGTGCTCTTCGTACATCATAAGGTCAACCCAAAATTTTTTATTTTTAGACACCAAAACGCTCATCTGCTCAAGGTCTGCGCCTGAATACCCTTTTTTTGAAAGAATGTCTTTTATTTCCGCCTCCTCCGAAGCCGGCTTGTTGGCAACTTCCCAGCGTTCAACCGCGCGCTCTCTTTTAAACACATCGCTTTCGGAACGGGTCGCCAAATAGCTTGACGCCGCCATTGAGAAACCGTCCGCAAAAAGATTTGCGAAGCCTAAAAATACTATAACCAAAGGATCAAGCGACGC
>MHMQ01000022.1 GCA_001819395.1 Candidatus Niyogibacteria bacterium RIFCSPLOWO2_01_FULL_45_48 | reverse complement strand
GCGCGGCGAGCCAGTGTTTCCGTACCTTTCCGCGCTTCGCGCGGCCGAATCGGTCGGGCAAAAATCGGAAAGTTTGATTGTGGTGCCCGGGGCGAGACTCGAACTCGCAAGCCTTGCGGCACTTGATCTTAAGTCAAGCGTGTATACCAATTTCACCACCCGGGCAACCGACGATCTCCGCGATTATATTAACTTATTTTTATTATTTTTTTCAAGACCCCTTGAGGCCTGGGCGGGAATTTTTTTGCCCCTCGCAAAAACCGGGGAAATTTTTAACGCTCGCCACGGAAGACTCGCTAAATTTCCCGTCAAATGCAAAGCAGTTTGCGTTTGACCCCGCGTATAGAGGTTTTGTTCCCGATTTGTCCAAAATTATAAACGAAGCGTAATAATTTTGGCGACAAATCGCAATCCCGCACAAAAATCTGGCTTGGAGGCCTGGGCGGGAATTGCACCCGCGTATAGAGGTTTTGCAGACCTCTGCCTTACTACTTGGCTACCAGGCCAGATTTTTGTACGGGACAGACCTCTGCCTTACCTCTTGGCTACCAGGCCCTATTTGCTGTTTTTCAGGATCTCTTCAATTTTTTGCCGGGCTCTTTCGCCGCCATCGGCCTTAAAATCAAATACCGGCATATATTTGATTTTAAAATTTTTTTTCATGTATTCATAGAAGTCGCGCTTCGCTTCTTTTAATAACCCCAAAACCTCCGGTTCGCGGCTGTCCGGCCAGACGCTTATAAAAACGCGTGCCTCTTTCATGCCCGGACTCAACTCCACTCTGGTTACGGTGGTTACGGTTTCTTTGGGGTTAATGTCGCGCTCAATAAAGTCCGCGGCTAGTTTTAGTATGAGTGTTTGAGCTCTTTCAGAACGCTTCGCGTTAGCCATTTATATTTCCGGTTTTATTTTTTCTTCCTCTACCATCTCCAGTTCGTCCCCCTCGGCTAAGGCCAGTTTTGAAATAATTCTTAGGCCGAATTCTTTTCCTTCCTCGACTTGGGCAACTCTGGTTTTGTGTTGTTCCAGCTCCTGTATTTTACCTTCGCCAAGAATATTTCCGCGTCTCTTAATTTTGAATTTCTTACCGCTTACTGCTGTGCCGGAAACCACCCTCCCGCCTACTATCTGATCTTTGGCGCCCTGTTTGAATATCTTAAGTATTTTTGCCCTCCCGAGTTCTTTTTCAACTATTTCTTCCGGCAATTTATCCTTTATCGCGACTTTTAGCCAGTCGGTTACCTCGTAGATGATGTCGAAATTTTTCATGGTTATGCGGTACCTTTCGGCAAGCTCGGACGCGGTTTTATCGGTTCCGACCTTAAAGCCGACAACTATTGTGCTTGAAGAGCCGGATGCTAATTTTATGTCGTCCTCGTTTATCGGCCCCGTGCCCGACCGCAGTATTTTTATTTTTAACCTCTCCGACTCAAGTTTTTTTATTTCTGTTTCAAGCGCTTCGGCTGAACCGGCGAAGTCCGTCTTGATTATTAGGGGTATTTCAAAAACTTTTTTTGCGTCTGCCGGCGGATGCGCGCCGGTATCTTTCGCTTTTGGCCGCACCAACGTTGTTTTCATGGTTTCGATTAGATTTTCCGCCTCTTTTTTTGTGCTGACCGCCTGAAAAGATGAGCCAACTTCCGGCAGCGAGGCGAATCCGACGATTCTCACCGCTTGCCCGAAGAAGGCCTCTTTTATGCTGTGCCCCGCAAAGTCCTCGAAAATTCTTACCGGCGCGAACACATTCCCCGCGACGACGAATTCGCCTTGGCGCAAAACTCCGTCATGAATGATGAGGGTTGCCGCGTTTCCGCGTTTTGAATCAAGATGGCTTTCAATTACAACGCCCGAAGCTTTAACCGTCGGGTCGGCTCTCAAATCCTCAAGTTCCGAAGCGAGCAGAACCATTTCCAGAAGAGCGTCAACGCCTTCGCCGTTTTTGGCCGAAATCGGCACGAGAGGAATCTTTCCGCCCCATTCTTCTATAAGGACGCCGTTTTCCGACAAATCCTTTTTTGCTTTTTCGATATTGGCGTTTGATTTGTCGATTTTGTTCAGCGCTACGACAAACGGAATTTCGGCCGAGTTTATCGCGTCAATTGCCTCTTTGGTTTGAGGTTTTACTCCGTCATCTGCCGCAACAACCAAAATCGCAAGGTCCGCCACCCTTGCTCCGCGAGAGCGCATTTTAGAAAAGGCCTCGTGTCCCGGCGTGTCTATGAAGGTTATTTTTTTGGTTTCTCCGCTCTTGGTGCTTACCGTTGCTTCGTACGCGCCGATGTGCTGGGTTATTCCACCGGACTCTTTTTCCGCGACATTGGATTTTCGTATGCGGTCAAGAAGCGTTGTTTTTCCATGATCAATATGGCCCATTACCACCACAATGGGTGAGCGCACGACTGATTTTTCGTTTTGTGATATTTTTTCCGTCATGTTTTTTGAGTTTTGCCCTAAGCATAACGGCCCAAGGCTTTTTCAATTGCGCCCTTTTCCTCATCCGAAAGCTGGTACTGCGACGCGCCCTCCGTTACCGGCTTAGCGTAAATCCGGCTGCTATCTCTTCCGTATAGGCCCGTAACGACAAATCCGTTTTTTTGTTCGTCCAGTACCGCGATTGAAAAGCTTTGATCTCCGCCGACTCCTTCATAAGGGTTAAAACGGACAAGGCCCAAATGCTGGGCGCTTCTACCGATCCGTCTTTCCACTTGTTCCAAAAACGCGCCTGTTTCCTTTTCTTTTTCGGAGAAATATCTAAGCGAGTCCTGAATTTCGGCAAGAACGTTTTGCAAATTTTCGGCCTTTTGCCCGCGAAAAAGTTTTTTAAGCCGAAACTGGAGGAGTGTGAGCCAAACCAAAGCCGCAAGCGACAAAACCGCCGAAGCAACCGCTATCCAAAACAAAAAATCCCGCCCGAAAATCATGCTTTTTAGCATACACCAGAATTATAAAAAAATAAAGGCGGAAGCGGGAGGAGTTTCTCCCTCGACTAAAATTTTGCCGTCGCAAAATTTTGTCTAGGCACCGCCTCGCGATTTTTTCTGATGAAAAAATCGCTCCGGCGTTCGAATCCTCTCGGCGGATTCTGCCAATGTTTCGTTCGGACAGCACAACGGCTGTCCTTACGAATCATTGCGGAAGCGGGAGGATTCGAACCTCCGATCCCGTTGCCGGGATACCGGTTTTCGAGACCGGCCCATTCAACCACTCTGGCACGCTTCCAGACCCGCTCAAACATATTGAGCTTATCAAAATTTCAATGCAAACAAAAATTTATTTTGGCGCCCTTAATCCCCAGACGCCCAAAACAAGAGAAGCGACGATCGCTATTCCTATTATATAATCCGGCTTGACCGTTACGCGCACAAGTATGGTGTAAGCGGCCATAAGCCAGATTAAAACTATTGTGATGGCTAACCACGGGTACTTCATAAGTCTTTTATTTCATTATACAACTCCGGATATTTTTCCGCCAGAGCGGTTATTGTGTTTATAAGCCGTTCGCGCGCCGCGTAGTGCTTCTCCTCAATTCTGGTCGAGGTTTCGCCCTCCTTTTCCGGCGTGTCGCCCGACAGGCTCAAACTTTCAAGAGTGTTAAGCTGGGCCGTCTCTTCCTGGTGTTCGGGGGCTTTGTTCCGGATGTCTTCAGGGGTATTGTGTTCAAAGAAAATTTTAGCCGCCTGAACCATGTTGAAATTGTTGTCCAGCCTCAAACAGACCATGTCTATTATTACAAGCGAGCGTAAGAATGCGATGACATCCGAAGGAAACTTTAGTCCGTATTTTTCTATGGTCTTGGCGATTCTCAAAAACGCGCGGGCCGAACTTCGCTCGGCTATATTCGCGTCTTTGCGTCCGGTGAAAAAATTCCAGTCTTTAATTATCGGCGCCATATCTTCGGTCAGGCGCCGGGTTATGAATTCAAGGACGGTTTCGTAAGTTTTTTGTGTTTTGTGGTCGCCCTCCATAACTTCTCCGTAATCTCTCATAAGCCGCTCATTTAAAAATTCGACAATACCCTCCGCGCTTTGGCGGAAATCAAGCTCCACTGCCCCCTGGATAAAACGCAAAAGCCCGGTGCTGTCATATTTTGAACGCCCGATTATTCCGAAGTCAATAAATCCGATTCGGCTTTCGGGAAAAATCATCAAATTCGCCGGATGCGGGTCGGCGTGGAAGAATCCGTCAATGAAATACTGGCGCATCAGGTCGTATACAAAAGCGTTTGAAGCTTTGAACAGGTCGATTTTGCGTTCATCGAGTATTTTTTTGAGCTCTTGCGGCCGGGTTTCGAGGTAAACCATTATTTTTTTAACCTGACTTCCGAAAATAAACTCCTGCACCAGTATTTTTTTGGTCGTCAGCTGTTCGTATGCTTTCGGTATGACCGTATTTTCCAGTTTATGCCGTTGGGCGTGATCGTAAAGAATTCTGTTGTTTCCGGCCTCAATGGTGTAATCCAGTTCGTCTTCGAGCCACTCTTCAAGCTGTGCCCCGACCTCTTTCATCGAAACTGACCTCAATATTCCCAGAAACTCGGCTATGGAAAAAACAAATTTCAAAAAAAACAGATCGGCCTTGACGTATTTCTGGACGTCCGGTTTTTGTATTTTTATTGCCACCGCTTCGTCGCCCCATTTGCCGCGATAAACCTGCGCGAAAGAGGCTGTGCCCACCGGCGCCTCGTCCAATTCATTGAAAACTTCTTTAATCTTTTTTCCGGTTTCTTTTTCGAATACGGCGAACATTTTTTCGTTTTCAACCGGAGCCGCACTGTCCAAAAGGTCCAAAAGTCCGGAGGCGTAGTCAATGGGCAGAATATCAAAACGCATGGCGAGAATTTGGCCGAGTTTTATATATACTCCGCCCAGCTCCTCAAGAACCGAACGAAGCCGTTCCGGCCCGTTCTTGTGTCTTAAAAAGTTTTTAATTAAAATTGCCGGAATTGAAAAAATCCGGCTCAGAAAAATTAAGACGAACATGTTTTATGGAGTTAGGCCGCGCTTTTGAATCCCACCGCCGCAAGCACAATGCTTGTTATAACGCCCGCAAGATACAGGCTCGTCGGGTCAAGACGGGTGTCTTTATATAAAATCAGGGCGATAGCAACCCAAATGCCGATAATCGTAACCAGTGTCCAAGGATAACGCATAGTAATATCTTACCATTGACTTTTTTCTTTGCAATGCTAAGTTGGGGGTAGAAAAAACGGCTTGAAAAGGAGAGAAAAATGCCCGAGAAAATTTGTCCCGGTCCTAATACCGCAAAAGAGAGTAAACGCGCTAAAAGGCTGATTGCGCCAACTACGCAGAATTTTGATTTTGCTTTGGGCAGGGCGCGGGGTGTTACATCATGTTGGGTTATGGACGAAGACGGGGAAAAATATTTTGACGCCCACTCGGGGCCCGGTGTTTTCAATATAGGCCATCGCCATCCGGCTCTTGAAGAAGTTAAACGAACAGCCGTTTTCGGCTACGGAGCAAACGAATATCCAAGTTATGAGTCCAACGAGTTGGCGAAAAGACTGGCGTCCCTTTCACCCGGGAACTTTGATAAAAAGGTTTTCTTTTCGTCCTCCGGGACGGAATCGGTTGAAGCCGCCATACGCGCCGCCCAGGTTTACCGCCGTTCGCCCACAATGATGGCTTTTGAGGGAGCTTTCCATGGCCGGACTTCGGGCGCAAGAACTTTGACCGATCGCGCTCATGTAACCAGATATTCTTATCCGGCTTTTCCTGTAATTCGCCTGCCGTTTCCGGAAGAGAACACAGAAATGGGCCGTCCGGATAATTTTATGAAATGGGTAAGGCGCATGCTCGCGACTAAAAATCTGGGAGAAGTGGCGGCTCTTTTCTGGGAACCGATCCAAGGAGAAGGCGGAGTCAGAGTCACAAGCCGTCCGGCCTTTTATTCGCTGCTGAATGAAATTGTTATTCCTAACGGAATTTTGCTTGTGGCCGACGAAGTCCAGACTTTCAGCCGTACCGGAAGGTGGTTTGCTTCTGAACATTTTTACATTCAGCCGGATATTATTTGCGTGGCCAAAGCCTTGGGCGGAGGCGCGCCGATAGGGGCGACGATAATGCGTGAAGGTGTCTGCTGGCCCGAAGGCGGACTTTACTCCAATACCTGGGGTGGAAATCCTTTTTGCTGCGCTTGCGCTCTTGCGACTTTAGATGTTTTGAAAAACGAAAATCTGATTGAGGGATCCGACATGCTCGGCCGTACTTTTGAAAAAGTTTTTACAAAAGAACTATTCAGGCTTGTGGGCAACATAAATGGAGTTGCGAATATAAGTACTTCTGGCATGGGTCTTATGTGCCGAATTGATTTTAAAGACCCGAGAGGAAATCCGCTTACCGACTTGCGGAATAAAGTAAAGGAAGAGGCTTTCAAGCGCCGTATTCTTCTAATGTCCGCCGGCGATTCGGCTCTACGAGTTATGCCTCCGCTTGTGGTTTCGGAAGAAGAAGTAATATGGCTGGCTAGAGAGCTTGCTAGATCTGTCGCTTCGGCCGTAAAAAATTTATAATTTGAATCCCCTGATTTTTCGGGGGATTTTTGTTTGGGCGGATGTTATACTTACTGGATAACTTAAATATGAACAAACTGGAACCGAAACACAAAAGGGCCGCCACATATCTTAAAGACATGGTTTACGGCGCGAATGACGGTTTGGTTACGACTTTCGCGGTTATCGCGGGAGTCGCCGGAGCGTCGCTTGATCCTTTGGTTATAGTATTTTTAGGCTTCGCAAATCTTTTTGCGGACGGTTTCTCAATGGCGGCGTCAAGCTATTTG
>MHMQ01000021.1 GCA_001819395.1 Candidatus Niyogibacteria bacterium RIFCSPLOWO2_01_FULL_45_48 | reverse complement strand
CAGATCGTTATGGCTTCCGGCTTTGATGTAATTTTGCGGCATCATTAAACAAATTGTATCCCAAAAAAACAAATAAAAAAGCCGTCCCGACATACCGGGATGGCTTTGATAAAATTTAACGAATCCTACTCTTTTTTGTCTCCGCTAAAGAACACTGCGATTCGGGCAAATTCTTTAAGATTTTCAATCACTCGTCCGTCCAATTCGCCAAGAAACTTGCCCATTAAAATTTGGGCGCCTTCATCTATTGTTTTAACCGGCCAGACATGGAATTTCCCCGATTCAACCGCCTCGGCCACGTCGTCGCGAAGCATGAGATTGTCGGCATTCTGATGAGGAATAACGACACCGCAATTTCCGTCAAGTTTATTCATCACTTTGCAAACGTCGAAAAACCCTTCGACTTTTTCGTTCACCCCGCCGATGGGCTGCACATCTCCGCGCAAACTCATAGAGCCGGTGATGGCCGCGCTTTGTCTTATCGGAACTTCGGAGATCGCGGATATAATCGCGAAGAATTCAGCGAGTGACGCGCTGTCGCCGTCGATTCCCGAATAACTTTGCTCGAAAGCAAATCCGATACCGAGAGCCAGCGGGGCCCGTCTGGCATATCTTGCCTTAATGGCTTCCCGCACGGTATGGTCCGCCTTGTCAAAAATTTTTCCGGAAAGTTTGGACTCGCGTTCAATCGTAATCATGCCGGGCTTTGCCGAGGGGTAAACGGATGCCGCTATGCGCATCGGGGACCCTATCGAAATGTCGCCGAAGTCGCTGACCGCAAGACCGTTTATCTCGCCGATTTTCTCTCCGCCGATATTGATTATTTTCTGGCCTTCGGCGATCTGCCTCTGGATCACTTCGTAAATGAAACTTAGGCGCCAGAATCTTTTTTCAAGTGTCCGGACAATGTGTCCGGCCGAAAGCTGATTTACGTTGTCGCCGGAAGCAAGTTTGCTTTCCGACGCCTCAATCATAATCCTCCCGATCGCCTCAACGTTGGTTGAGAGACGGGAACGGCTTCCGGCAAGACGCATGCTTTCTTCGATCAAGCGCCCGACCGCGGAGTCGTCCATAGAAGACAGACCCTTGGTTCTGGAAAACTCCCTGATCCACGACGCAAAAACAGATATATTTCGGGAATTGGCTTCAACGAAAGGCAGAACCTCGGCTTTGGCCTCAAAAAAACGAATGAAGTCAAACCTGTGATCCTGCGCCATCCCATGCAAAATTCGCCAATATAATCCCGGACCGCAAACCACAACACGCAGATTAAGCGGTATAGGCTCGGGACGCAAAGGCAGATGCGAGTCATAGCCGGCAGACGAACCCATATCTTTTATTCCGAGACTCTTATGCCTGATGCTGTCAAAAAGAGCCGGGAGCGCAGCCGGATAACTCGCGAGATCGTTAAGGGAAATGACCAGGCATCCGCCGTTCGCCTTGGCAATAGAGCCCGCGCGTATGTGAGTATGATCGGTCACCGCAAAACCGCCGAACATCAGTTTTGAATCAAGCCCGCCAATCAGATTGCCGTAAGTCGGGTTATGTTCGACCACAACCGGTATGTCTTTGGTCGCGCCGTTATCAACCACGACATTAACCTTCCACTGAATATGCGGATCTCTGATTGGAATCGGTATTTCGCCGTTTTCTCCGTTTCCATTTTTAGGCAAAAGAGCGTCATAAAACCCGACAGTGTGTTTTTCAAGCCTTTTCAAAAACAGGCTTATTCCGGAAAACGCGTCATTTCCGTGTTTTTCGATAAAGTCTTTTTTGAAGTCCGCAAAAACCGATTTGCAAAAAAGGGCCATCTGCCCGGCAACAAATCTTTTCATTTGCCTGTTGCAGTCGTTAAACCTCTGCATCCGGTCTTGCACATAGTCCTTGACCCGCTCCGTAATATAAACGCGCCCGTTATCCAATTCGGCCTTCTCATTTTTGGACAACTTGCTTAGATATTCGTTCAATTCAGTGTTATCCTTAAAAGCAGCCAATTTTCCGTCTTCTAAACGCTTTACGGTAGTAATCCGCACGCCCGTATTTTCGTTGAAATCCACAATGAAACCCAGTCTTTCCGCCTCTTCGCGGATCTGCTCCTGATGCTTCTCCGCCCACGCGTTAAGTTCACCCAAAATCCTTGAGTATTCGCTGGCAATCAAGTCGTTAGAAATCACCCCCGATATTTCGTCTTTGACTTTTTCGAGAAAACCGTTCATCGCTTTCTTAAAAGCGTTGCCTTTTCCGCGCGGCAAAATAACGAGTTTCGGCGCTTTCGGCTCTCTGAAGTTATAAACATAACAATAATCCTGTGGTTCCGGGAAAACGGAGATCCCATTTGAACCAAGTTTCTTCACGAAGTCCGCGACATGCGCACCGACGATCTTAAGAGCGTCGGGGCTATCGATGCCGGTTACAAAAATATTACACTGTTCGTCTCCGAATCTGCGCAAACCAAACTCGATGGAATCGAAAAA
The DNA here is from genome assembly GCA_001819395.1 of Candidatus Niyogibacteria bacterium RIFCSPLOWO2_01_FULL_45_48. Classification (GTDB taxonomy): domain Bacteria; phylum Patescibacteriota; class Minisyncoccia; order HO2-45-28; family HO2-45-28; genus HO2-45-28. The sequence continues at coordinate 11,933 of MHMQ01000021.1, read as the reverse complement.
CCTTTTCTGGTTTTCGGGTCCGCCGATAAAAAAATCCACGCTGCCGATTTCAACCGATTCGGCCGATTTTAGCTCTTCCGGAACAACTTTTCGCCTGGGACTCGCTGTTTCGGGCATAACCGCCTCCTAAATTTCAAGATACTTAAGCCTAACCTAGAATACAAAAAACGGCCGTCTTAAGCAAGACGGCCGTATATTTTTTTCAAAAAGACCTTAAACCGCTTCAAAAAGTTGTTCGCAAGCGCCACTCTCGTTTCAAGCGGATCATATAACCATCGGGTTTCCGCTTTGGGTCCCGAGATTGAATCGTGCCCCAAAACGCACGCCACCGACCACCAGTCAATATTCCATCCTATAAAATCGCGCAGGCAAGCAAACTCCTTATTTTTTAAAACACCCGAAATAATTTTCCCGCGAATCCTGGCTCTGGAACCTGAAGGATAAACACGCGCCGCGCGCTCGGCCTCTTCTTCGCTCACCATCTGCGTCTTTGAATAAAATCGCCTTACTTTGGCTCCAAGGCCATACCTGTTTATCTTGTGGTACTGCAAATCAACTTTTCTACGATGGATCGGATCCGATGACTTTTTGATGTCGCACTCTATTAAAAATCTTTTCGTGCGATGGTCTACGCGTCCGACAAGCCATCCAATATCGTCTTTTGAAAGCGCTTGGAGAGTCCTCGACCAAAGCCTTATTGTATTTTTAAACTTCCGGTACTTTAACGAATTTTTTCTTACTTCCGATTCCAGATACTTCCGGGCCGAATTGCAATAAAACCTTTGTGCCTCAAGAGCCGATACGGCTTTCCCGCCGTCCAAAACCATGACCTTTTCTTTATAAGTCAGATCACGGCTTATCAGCCCAAACGCCTCCTGCGGATCATGGCATATCCAGTCCGGCATAAATCCGTCTTCAAACATTGCCAAAACCAAATCCGTTACGCTAATTTTCAAAAAAAGTGCGAAGTCCAATATATTAGCATCCCCTGCCGAAAAATGCAGACGGGCTCTGCAGTATCTGCCGTCGGTAATCCAGTCGTCCGATTTAAAAACCGGCCTTTCCATCGTTGTACCGCTGACCAGAATTCTGTAACCGGCTTGTCCGTAATGCAAAACACCGGCTCTCTGGGATATCATGAATTTTTCGCCTGATTTGTCCACCCATCCCGCTCCGTCAATAATCTGGCGGGACGCCAAAAACGGTGTCAGAAGCTCGTAACATCTGTTTTTTTGTTCTTCGTCGTCGTACTTCTTGAAACGCGTCCAGTAGTTTTCGTGACAGCCGAAAGTGGCGGGATTCACCGCGTATTCCGATGACAAGTTGTTTTTATGAAACAAAAAATTAGGAAAAATTTCCTGCATCAAAATATCGCCTGCCCTGGAATATAAGACGGCTTCTTCCGGCGAAGAGCATTCTGGTGTTGCGTACTCCGGATGTCCGGAATCCTCATAAACGCACCCGCCGTTTGCAAGCCAAATTCTTTCGTCCCTGCCGCACAAGCCGCCGTTACGCAGGACGTATTTATTTATCACAGCCCTGATTTCGTATTTGTGCGGGACGCGAAAATCTCCGTTCGGAAGCGGCAACATAATGCCGTATTCGTGTTCAAGCCCTATTATTCGTCCCATTATTCGCAAAGCCCCTCTCAAAGATGGTCTAAATGAATTTTACTCTCGGCCTGCAAAAAACAAAACCCCGGTTCAAAACCGAGGGTTCTTGCTATTCTGCGTTGGTTTGTTTGTTGGACGCGAGTTCCTGTTCGGTGCCTTTGACCGCATCGTCAACAATGTCGCCTATCTCGTCTTCAGGAAGCTGAAATTCCTTGCCTTGGGCGGACGGGGACGGAGCATGTTCTCCTTTTTTGCCGTCTTTGGGTAAAGAACGCTTTTCTCTTTTCGGCATTTTCAGACCTCCAGAGGATACCCAAAATCATTATGCGTCATCTGTGGCTTGTGAGTCAATTCCCCGCTGTTTATTTTGCCGAGCTCTTCAAGAATGCCGTTAAAACCATGACCAGGATCAATAAAGCAAAGAGGGTCGTTAATGTTGGCGGTATTTTTGCCAAAAACAACCGCCGACCACCCTACAGCTCCGGAAATTGACGGGTGTTTCTTTTGCGCCACAGACAATGCCCTCAAAAAACGCGCCCTTAACGCCGCTCTGGTGTTTTTGGGCGGATTGACCAGGGCATCTGCTATTTGGGCGTCGGTCAGAAGGCGGGTGTGTCCTAGTTTTTTTGCGAGCAATTTTGACATGTTCTCGCCTTTATTAACCTTGCGGTAGTTTTGTGAAATCATCTTTTTCCGATCAACCGAAAGATGTGCGCCCGCCCTTTTTTCTTCAACCATAAACAGATACCTTAGAGTCGCGTGGTCAAGACGTCCCACAAGCCAGTTCATGTCGTTTGACCAAAGGGCGTCAATGGCATCCTCCCACATACGGCAGACAATTTTGGCTTCGTGTTCGCTTTCTTCCGACTCAAAATCCGTAAAGGAAAGATACTTGCGCGCGGCTTGGCAGTAAATCCACTGTATATCCAGCGCGGAAAACCTGTCGCCGTTAGGAAAAACGACAACTGTGGCCTTCCCGTAAGCGTTTCTGCTCATTTCCCTTAAAAACATTGGCCAATTGACGCAAAGATCGAACCTGGGCGCATAGCCGTCCTCGATCATGGATAAAACAAGCTGGGTTGAACCGACTTTAAGAAAAATAGCAGTTTCCATTAGGTTGGCGTCTCCAACAATCAAATGCAGGCGCCTTAAATCCGTTCTAGTGCCGGTCAGATCTTCTTTTCTTAGATTGATAATGGATCTTGAGTTAAGCGTGTTTGACCCTGCGAGAGTATATATGAATTTTGCTCGCTGGGAAAGATGTACATTCCCTCCGTCGTCAACAAAGCCGGAGCCGTCAATAATCTGGCGTGAAGCAAGAAACGGAGCCAGAGAGCCGATAAAACCTTCGGTGTTAAAATCTTCTATGCCGAATACAAGATAACTTTCGTGGCAGCCGTAACTGACAAGTCCGTCCACCACGACCTCGGTATAATCCAAATCAATCGGGGGGGCGCAATTGTCCTTAAATATTTTACACTGCGGAAAAGCGCGGCATATAAGCTCTTCGCCGGCTTTGTTGAAACGAACAAGGTCAATCGCTCTTCTGCATTCGGGAGAAGCGTATTCGGGATGGGTCCCGCAATCAACGTAAATCAGACCGCCATTGTGGAGCCACACGGAACTTTGAACGGAGTTGGAGATCAGGCCGAGCCTGGAAAATTTTTCCCTTGAGATATGCAGGGTATCAGTCGGTTTTTTGACTGGACGGCAGGTCTCTTTACCGCTGGAGTTTTCAATAATCAGCGCTCCATACTCGTTTTCCGTGCCAAACACCCTATCGCGCATCGCTTAACCCCCTTCGGCAGACATCAATTACTTGCCTTAAAAGACCCAGCGAACCGCGGTCTCTTGCCACCGAAAAAACATCAAACCCGCGCGGATCATCAAGATTAACTAATGTTCCGTCCTTAAACAAAACATAACTCCAGCCGATGCTTTCTATGCTCGCAGGATGATTTGCCGCCAGATAACCCCTAAGGCTTGCCCTGGTATCGTTGGGCGGAGACAAGACGGCACCCTTAATTTCGTTCTCGCTTACGATCCGGGCGATCTCCCCTTTTTTCTCGAGACGGTGAAAAACGCTTATTTTTGAATCCGGATCTATGTTGTGGTAACGAAGATTAAGGGCAAAACATTCGTGATGATCCCAACCGATGTTTTTGCGTCTTACCAAGTCTTCCAAAAGACGCTCTTTAACCACCCAGTCAAGATTTCTGGAAAATTCGTTTTGATGCCTGTTTCCGTAAAATCCGTTTATAACGCCCTTAAACTTTTCGGCAACCTCAAGCCAGACTTTGGACAAGGCCTTTTCGGAAACAAACTTATCCATAAGCTCCGATGTTTCGGCCATGACTTCGAGAGCCGTTTTTTTCACTCCTCCGGCGAAAAACATCTCGTGTTTCAGCGTTAGGTCCCGGCTTACATTTCTGTAAGACCTGACCGGATCGGAAAGAGGGCGATTAAAAACGCTTTCGTTTCTTTCCAAAAACCCGTCTTCCAGCATCATTAAAAAAAGCGCCGTAAGCCCGAACTTGAGAAACAAGGAAAGCTGGGACATGTTCGAGTCTCCGCATATGACGTGCAGACGCCTTATAAAACGCCCATCGGCATACGGAATATCTCGGGTGTTTATGATCGGCCTAAAGTCTATGGTGGAAGAATTTATTTCCCTTTCAATGAAATCGGCCCGAGCCGAAATCTGAAAAGAAATCGGCTTTCCTGATTCAAATCCGACCTTTCCCGCTCCGGCAATAATCTGACGCGCGGCAAGAAAAGTCATAAAAACCGGAGACAAATCCCCACCCGGACGAAATGCCCTTCCGACAAGACGCCTGAAAACTTCGGGCGAGACGGAGTAATTCTCATGCCCCGCGTAACTCGACTTCTTGCCGTCGCTATTCGTGCGGTCTATGCGAATTTCGAGAGTCGGGTGCTGAAGGCGCCGGGCAAACAAAGGACTCTTTTCGCTTCTCAAAACGTCTTCGGCTTTTTTTCGGCACTCGTTAACGATAAAATCACCGGCCTTTTGCGCAATGAGCGCGTCTTTAGGATTTGACGTTTCGGGAATGGAATATTCGGGATGTTTGCAATCAACATAAAATCGCGCTCCGTTCGAAAGCACCATTCCGCTCATGCCATAACGCTGGGCCATGGCCGCGGAAATTGGTTTTCTTAGGAGATCCGCCATTTTTTTAAAAAGTCCCAGTTCCGCCATTCTGTGTTCTTTTTCGTTTTTTATGCCTTCAAGTGGCCTTTTAAAAACCGGGTGCAAATACTCTATGCTTCCCACCACTTCCGCCGCAAGAGAAAAATCTTCTGTTATATATCCGTGTTTTTCGCTGCGGCCGAATATGCCGTATTCGGTTTCCGCCCCAATGATTATATGCACACTCGCTCCTTTTTGAATATTTCGTTATCAAAAAACCCGCCTGTAGAAAGTCTACAGAGCGGGTTTTGTTTTTGCAAATTATAGTTCTTCTTCCCCTTCGTCTTCGTCAGATTCACTTTCTTCGCGGTCATGCGCCCGACTTGTGTCCTCGGCCAAAACCGCCTCTTGTTTTTGCGCAGAAATACCGTCCGGAAGCCTTATTCTAACAATGGGCCTGGGCTTATGCCCCTGAACGGCAAGCCATTCAATCAAGTCTTCGGGTGAACGCGTGCATATGGTCTGGCGGATTGATTCAAAAACATGTTCAATCGCATCGTAAATGAATTTCATCTGAACTCCGGTGTTTTCCGGAAGACTGTTATTTTTCAGTTCAACGGCTTCATTGATGGCCATCTGCAAAACCTTAGGCATTATGCCTTCGGCTATAATAGCGCCCGAAACAAAGTCGCCGTAGCGCAAAGTTGTAAAGTCTTTGTCGCCTGCGTACTGAACGGCCAAGAGTTCGTTTCTGAATTCGTTCGATTGTCCAAACATTCTCTTAAGCGCGTTTTCCGCAAGATAGTCAACGACTCTCGACGGATCGTTGGCAAACTGTAATTGTTTAATTTTACCGCCTTCAGCCAGAATCGGTTTGCCGTCCTTGAGCGGGGTATAAACATCAACATTATATTTGGGATGCAGAACTTTCCAGTCCGCTTTTAAATATTTCCGGAACATGGCCATTATTCCGTCCCTATTCGGGCGCGGAATATGAAACACGTCGCTCACTCTTCCGTGTCTAGAGACCGCCGGATCCATCATTTCCGGCTTGTTGGTCAGGAAAATGACGATGACGTTGCCCCTATCTTCCATTCCCTGCAAAAGCGTGCAGATCTGGGTTACGTGCGACTCGTTGACGTCGGAAGAAATTGCGGAGCCTCTAGTCCTGAACATGACCTCGGCATCGTCAAAAATAATCAGCACCGGGCTTGGTGGAAAAGTTTTTTTGGAAGTGTTTTCTGCGGATCCGAAGATTTCCCTCAAAAATCCTTCGGTGTTGCCGACCCACTTGTCCAAAAGCTCCGTACCGCCGATATAAAAAAACTGCCCTTTTATGTCTATACCGTATTTTTCGCTCAAAAGCTTGGCCATTTCGTTGGCCAAAGCTTTTCCGAGAAGAGTCTTTCCGCACCCCGGAGGTCCGTGCCAGACATAACCCTTGAATCTCGGCTTGCCGAACCTTTCGTACAAGTCTGGATATATGATGGGCCAGATCATGTCTTCTTTGATCCGCCGTATCGCGCCTTCAAGACCGCAGACGTCGTCAAACGTTTCTTTCGGAACCTGCGGCATAAGATATTTCTGACTTTCTTTGTCGGGCAAAATCCCGATGACGAGACCCGCGTGAAGATTAACAAGAACTCTTTTTCCGGGCTTCAACTCTTCGGCAAGTCCGGCCGACACGTGCATAACCCCTACCGTTTCCATCTGGCCGGATTTAACAAGAACGCTCACGCCCTCCCGGTCACGGCCCAAAACGCTTTCGATAACAGCCTCTTCGCCCGCGATGTCGAACTCTCCGGCTTTGGCAATAACATGTCCGCCCGAAGTGGGACAGGACGAGTTTATGACCAAAAGTTCTCCGTATTTAAGTTCATGCGGTTTTACGTCTTTGTTGACTAATAGCACCCGGCGGTAAACCCCGTCATAATTTCTGACCTCAATAAGAGGAAACTTTTTGATGCGTCCGGGACCCAAAACCACCTCTTCTTCCCCGAGGTATCTTACAAAGTTGGCATATGAATGCGGGGGCGTTTTCAAGGCGTTGTACTCGGCCAAAATTTCGACGTAAACCTCGCTTAACTCCTTGTACTTCGCCTGAAGCTCTTTTGTTTTTTCGGTCAAATCGTGGGTTTTGTCCATCAAATTCTTGTGGCGCTCAATCAGGCCTTCGATATACGCGATTTTTCTTTGAAGTTGCGCGAGTATATGGGCCGGCAGCTTTTCGCCGTTGGATACGCGCTTCAGATGTTCTTTTATGTCATCAATATTCTGCTTTACTCTGGCAAGATCAATCGAAACCTGCGGAGCCATCATTAGCCTCCTTGGAGGAGAAAACTTAAAGTGCTCTTTTTAAAAACTAACATCAAGGAACTACATGTCAATATTGCGCAAGTATTGATTTTATGACGGCATAAAATTATTATTTTAAGAGCGCGCCCGTAGCTCAACGGTTAGAGCACGGAGCTTATACCTCCGGGGTTCTTGGTTCGAATCCAAGCGGGCGCACACCTCGACAAGCTCGGTGTAAACATGAAAAAACTAGCTTTAATCTATATAACCAACCCGGATAAAAAAACAGCGTCGGGTATTGCGCTTCATTTGCTCAAAAAACGGCTAATTGCCTGCGCCAATATTTTTCCGATCGAAAGCAACTATCGCTGGAAAGGCAAAATCGCAAATGAAAAAGAATTTGTGATTATTGCCAAAACTTCGGAAAAAAACTTTATAAAAACCAAAAAAGAGATTGGGCGCATTCATCCGTATTTGGTGCCCTGCATAATTAAAATTCCGGCTTTAGTAAACAAAAAATACTTCGGCTGGCTTGCCGGAGAAATAAAATAGGGTAGGATATAAAAAGAACAGCTCGGATTGGGGGTATCGTCTTGCCACACGAACACCGCCACGGGCAGAACCTTAAAGATTTGCCTTACTTTCAGATCAATCTCTGTTTTTCTTTATTTATTTTGCTGGTACAACTGGTTGGGGGAATTTACTCCGGAAGCAGGGCGCTTTTGGCCGACACGGGACATGTGGCGATTCATGCCGCGACGGAAGTGATTGTAATCACGGCTCTTTTTACCGGAAACAAAAAAGCGGACGAATTCGGCTCTTGGCTGATTACCGCCCTCCTCTTTCTGCTTGTCGGCGGGATACTTTGGGGAGCATACAAGCGATATGTTGACCCAAAAGAAATTGAAGCGCCCATAATGCTTGCGGCGACCATAGCGGGACTTTTGGGAAATATCGCCCAAAGATATGTCGTGCGAGGACGCGGACTTGCCTGCGAAAGCGCCGGAAAATACAAACTGTGCCTTGACACCGACATTTACAGCTCGCTTGGAGTGCTTGCCGGCGCAGGTATAATTTACTTCAATCCCGCATGGCTGGCAGTTGATACTTTAATCGCTTTCGGCATTGCCGGATGGATATGTCTTAAAATAATAAAAATGAAACAACCCCGCCATTAAGCGGGGTTTTTGTTTTATGCCGCATATCGAACCTTCAAGGTTCGATATTTCGTTTATACGAGAAGGGTTTTGGGCACGAGGCCGAAAGACCGGATGAGATTATCAAATTCGTCTCTTTCAATAGTTTCTTTTTCAATTAAATGCTTGGCGATGGCCTCAAGAATGTTTTTGTGTTTTTTGACCAGCTCGGTCGCTTTTTTAAAGCCGTTTTGCATAAAACTACTCACCTCGCCATCAACGGCCGAAGCCGTCTTTTCGGAATAGCTTTTTTCGGCCATTAAATCTCTCCCTAAAAACACGGAGTGGTCTTCGTCAAAAGAAATCGGCCCTATTTTCTCGGACATTCCGTACTTCGTCACCATATCTTTCGCGACCGCGGTCGCCTGTTTCAAATCATTTGAGGCGCCGGTGGTAAGCTCCCCGAAAATAAGTTTTTCGGCCGCGTATCCGCCGAGAGCAACCGCGAGCTCCGCCAAAAAATGCGCCTTAGAATAAAGATGCCTGTCTTCAATAGGAAGCTTGAGGGTGTATCCGGCGGCGCGGCCTCGGGAAATTATTGAAACTTTGTGCACGGGATCGGCATCAGGCATGGCTGACGCGACCAGGGCGTGCCCCGCCTCGTGATAAGCAGAAATTTCTTTTTCTTTTTTGGATAAAATATGGCTTTTTCTTTCCGGGCCGAGCATGACTTTTTCAATTGAAATCAGGATGTCCGACTGGTTTACTTCTTTTTGATTTTTGCGAGCGGCAAGTATCGCGCCCTCATTCATAAGATTCTGCAAATCGGCTCCGGAAAAACCGGGAGTGCGCTCGGCAACGCGCTTCAAGTTAATATCCTTGGCAAGGGGTTTTTTCTTAGCGTGGATTTTTAAAATTGCTTCTCTTGCTTTAATGTCGGGCAAATCCAAAACAACCCTGCGGTCAAATCTTCCCGGACGCAGAAGCGCTGGGTCCAAAACATCCGGCCTGTTTGTCGCGGCCATTACAATTACGGATTCGTGAGGTTCAAATCCGTCCAGTTCCACCAAAATCTGATTTAAAGTCTGTTCGCGCTCATCATGCCCTCCGCCGAGTCCCGCCCCGCGATGACGGCCTATGGCGTCAACTTCATCAATAAAAATTATGGCCGGCGCCGCTTTTTTTGCCATTTTAAATAAGTCACGGACGCGAGACGCGCCGACACCCACGAACATTTCAACGAATTCGGATGCCGACATGTGGAAAAAAGGCACACCGGCTTCCCCCGCGACGGCTCTAGCCAAAAGAGTTTTACCGGCGCCCGGAGGCCCCATAAGCAAAACCCCCTTTGGAATTTTGGCTCCTATTTTTAAAAACTTGGCCGGAGTTCTTAAAAACTCCACGACCTCGCGAAGCTCTTCTTTTGCTTCCTCCACCCCCGCGACATCAGAAAAAGTAATTCTGTCTTTTTTACTGTCGGGCATAATCACGCGCGCTTTTGACCGGCCGAAAGTGAACGCCTGGACGTTTGCCTGTTTGACTTGGCGGGATATCAGCCAGAAAAATAAAATCACCAGCAAAAACGGAGCAAGGAACGGAAGTATGGCTCCGGCCCAGAAAGCAAAACCGGACGGGTTTATGACCGCTATGTCTATTTTTGCCATCTCATCAGACGAAACGCCGTAATTTTTAAGGGTTTCCGAAAGACCCGACTCAACCTCCTTTTTTGAAACAAGTTTTTGGTCTTCGGCCAAAAAAACTCCGAGCGTGTCGCCCGAGACTTCAATACGCTTAACTTCCCCTGATTTAACTTTTTCGGCTAAAACCGAAAGAGAAATTTCTTCAACTTCTTCAAACTGTTCCAGAACCAAAGGATAAAAAGAAGCGATTAATAAAAAAATCGCTATCGCTATTAAAATGTTTCTTGAGAATAACTTCATCTTTAAATTATATCATAATAAAAAAACCGCCGAGGGTCAAACTGACCCCTCGGCGTGAAATTCTCACTACTTATGCAAAAGCGCGGCTTCCCTTTTGGACAAATACTGGTCGCTCAACCTCTGGGATGTTCTCCCAATGAGGCTGTGGACGCGACGCAGACCGTCACGGAAGCGCTGGAAGCGGAAAGTAGAGTTGTCGATGATATAACCCGGCACATGAGCGTGGCTCTCAAGAACCTCCGCCATCTGCCGGGCCTGTCGCAAGTAACGCCTTATGTAGTCAATTCTGTAATCCAGGGAAAGGTCGTCTTCAAAGCGAAGGTCCATCATCTTGGCAAGTTCGCTGATAGCGTCAACCAGCCCGCCAAACCACATCGGCAGAGAAACGCCTATTGACGCGGGGGTCGGAATGAAATCAAGCTCTTCACCCCTGTCGAGATGAATCCAGCTCGGCCTGACGATCTTGAATTCGGCAATTTCCTGCCCGCCCATATGAAGCGCCATCACGCGCTTGAATTCCGGAAGCGGATGGTCAAAATCGGGATGCAAAACAACGGCCAGAAGGTCAAACTCCTCCTGCTTTATACTTTCTGAAAGGCGCGCGCTCTTGAATGCTGTCCAGAGCTTTCCAAGCTCCAGTTCGCAAGTCTCAACTCCGGCCTGATCATGGAGAAAAACGGACTTCATGCCGGCCTTCTGGACATCGCTGACCATGTTTACGAATCCGTAATATTTGCGCCCAAAAAGGCGCATCATTTGCTTGAAGTAAACGTTGGCGCCAGAAGAGGCCCTCTGATATTCGTTCACTTCCGGCTCTTCGCCAGCTTCAGTTTCCGTATCGTCTTCACTACCATCAAAACCCTCGCCTTCGGGAAGGTCGTTTCCGGGCACGTTCTTCTCCTTTCTGTATTAATACCGGGCAAAATGCCCCCATCAAAGAACTCTTGAATATTTGACAAGAGCCGTGCTCTTGTCACACATCCAAGAATGCTCTGAAAAAATAAATTTTAGGGCCGGAAGGGAGATTTGAACTCCCCTCCGGCCCCATGCTGCCGTGTTACCTAGAGGCTACCGCTGGCGCCGCTGACCCCCGCCGACCCGCTCGCCGATCGAGGCGCGAAACGGCCTGGCGATCCCGCCGAGCACCATGCGCTCGGCCAGGTCATCGAGCTCGCTGTCCGCACTCCGGGCTTGGAACTGATCCCTGTGCTCCTCGAAATAGAGCACTTTCTCCGCCCCCATCGAGTTGTACCAGGGCTGACGGAGGTTGTTCTTTCCGGCCGCGGCGTTCAGCTTCGCCCTACAGACGTCGCAGTGGAACACCTTGGCCAGACCGCCGTCTTCCGCCGGCACGACGGTGAAGTCGCCCAGCACCTTCACCTTCCCCTTCTTGGCACCCTCCTTGTGGAGAACAACCTCGAGGGTCTTGTGGTTGACGGCATTCCGCTCCATCGGCTGGATGGGGGGATTGTCGCCACGATGCAGAACGGAGCCGCAGGGGATCGGAGCGTCCTCGCCGGAGTCGGGCCGCCTGGCCTCGAGCTCCTTGATCTTGGCGTTACGCTCCCTGACCTCGTTCGCCACCGCGTCCATCTCGGCCACGGTCTTGACGCGGTTCGACTCGGTGTCGAACTTGGCGCGCTCGAGCCCATGGATGAGGTCGTAGACGGTGCCCGCGTTCTCCCAGCGCTTATCGCGCCAGGCCTGCATCACCTCATCGGAACCGAAGAAGTGACGGATGTCGAGCTTCTGGGGCCGGCCGTTCGCCTCGTCCCTCTCGGGCCGGGGCTTGACGAGCTTT
>MHMQ01000020.1 GCA_001819395.1 Candidatus Niyogibacteria bacterium RIFCSPLOWO2_01_FULL_45_48 | reverse complement strand
CAGGGCAACCGCGCCTTGCGGAAGATTCATTATTTTGCGAATTATCTCGTCGGGCGTTTGTTTTTTAACCGGTTTTTTGCAGTTCGGACATTTTGGCTCGCCCAAACGGGCAAAAAGAACGCGAAAATGGTCGTAAATTTCGGTTATTGTGCCCACGGTTGAACGAGGGTTGCGCGTGACTGATCGCTGGTCAATGGCGATTGAGGGCGATAATCCTTCAATTGATTCAACGTCCGGCTTTTCGCGAAGGCCCAAAAATTGGCGGGCGTAAGACGACAGCGACTCAACGAATCTGCGTTCAGCCTCGGCATAAATAGTGTCAAAAGCAAGCGACGATTTTCCGGAACCAGAAAGGCCGGTTATGACCACCAGCTTGTTTTTGGGTATATCAAGGGAAATATTTTTTAAATTATGGACTTTCGCGCCCTTGATGCGGATAAAGTCGGCTGGATTGTTTTTGTTTTTGGAGCTCATTTTAGAAAAAAGATACAATTATCCATTATACAGCCGTGTCAAGACGGGGTCAACCATGAAAGAAAAACCCCGCCTCGCGATAGAATCGCGGGGCGGGTTCACATGAAATTAACCGAAAAATTGCTTAATTTTTTCGGGAAAAACAGATTTAAGCATCTCACCCACCTTACCAAGACGCGTCACACCCAAAGCGGCCATGACACCGTACATCGTGTAGTCCAAAAGCGTAGGCATTTTGTTTACCGCGCCAAAATATCCCAGAATTTTTAAACTGCCGGCCGGAGTTGAAAGATCATACTGAAGAGATGAGTAGAAAATCAGCCACGCCACCACCCAAACTTCACCCTTATACCTATCACGGCCGTGATCGCCGTTATCACCCTTTTCCGCCTTTTTATACGCAAAACAAAACGCCAGGGAAAGAAAGTATACGTGAGTCATTCCTGTGGTCATAACAAAGCCGACGGGCAACATGCCGGCACTTTCAAGAAAATTCAATCTGATTTGGGCTAGAGTAAAAAGTCCTCCCAGCCACCACAAAAAACATCCGACATGCCAGAAACAAAGATGGTTCTTCACGGAATCAAAAAGGTCTCCAATTGCTTTTACCAAACTGTTATTCCAACCCTGATACATTGCTTGCCCTCCGCGCAAGTAGTGTTTGACTGCCTTGATTGCCAAATAACCGATTCGGCCATATGATACCACAATGGTTAGTAAAAATCAAGTGCTTGAGACCCCCCACACTCCAGGAGTGTATTTTTTCAAAAATAGCTCGGGACGCATAATTTACGTAGGCAAAGCGCAAAATCTGAAAATGCGCCTTGTGTCTTATTTCAGAAAAGACGAAGTAGACATCCGAAAACGGGCAATGCTCAAAGAGGCCTCGGATATTTCATGGCAAAAACTCGGTTCTGATATTGAGGCCTTGCTCGAAGAAGCCGCGTTTATTAAAAAATACCGCCCGAAATACAACATCCTAATGCGCGACGATAAGCAGTACTTTTATGTTGTTTTTACAAAAGAAAAATTTCCAAAAATTTTTATAACCCACCAGCCCAACATTATCAGACATCGGATGTCTGATAATGTTGGGCCGTTTACCGACGGATGGGCGATTAAATCAATTTTAAAATCTCTACGAAAAACATTTCCCTACTGCCAATGCTTTACGAACTCTAAACAAGCACACTCGCGCCCTTGCCAGCAGGCAAATATCGGTCGGTGCTTTGGAATATGCTGCCTCAAAGAAACAGAGTGGGCCAAATTTTATCCTGACGCCGAAACACTTGCCAAAAAATACAAAGAAAATATAAAAACAATAAAACGCGTACTTTCCGGAAAATACTCGGCCGTTCTTAAAAATGCCGTCAAAGAAATGGAGACAGCCTCCTCAAAAAAAGATTATGAAAGGGCGGCCGAACTGCGGGACACCACAAAAGCGCTGGAAAATATATTTGAACACCGACCGTTTCTTTCAAGAGACACCGAATCGTGGCGGCAAAAAGGGCTTGATTATCTAAAAACGACGCTTGGCCTGAAAAGCACACCGAAAAGAATCGAATTTTTTGATATTTCGAATTTGCGGGGCAAGCAAGCAACCGGCTCAATGGCTGTTTTTACCGACGGTGAGCCGGATAAAAAGGAATATAAAAAATTCAAAATACGCCTGTCGGAAAAACCAAACGATGTCGCGATGCTTAAAGAAGTATTGGTGCGCCGCCTATCCCACAACGACTGGCTAAAACCCAACCTAATAATAGTTGACGGCGGCAAAGCCCAGCTCAACGCCGCCTTAATGCCCAGAGCACGGCTCTTGCCAATTTGGCAAGAGCCGTGCTCTGGGCAGATAAAAGTCGCCGCATTGGCAAAGCGAGAGGAGGAATTATACTCGTCCGACGGCAGAATAATCAAATTAAAAGAAGGCCCGGAGCCCTTACTGCATCTTTTAACATCAATGCGCGATGAGGCCCACAGGTTTGCAATTTCTTATCATCGGAAATTGCGCGCAAAGCAAGTAATAACTCGATGATAAGAAATTCAGAGAGGGGTCGGGAGAGAGCATTCTCTCCCGTGTAGGAAAAAAGTCCGTAATTACGAGACGCCAGAAACCGAGGGTTTCTGGGGAGCGAAGCGACATCACCTACCACAAAAAACTGCGTTCCCGCCAAATTACCCAAATTAAGTTTGGGTAGAAATCTCACTATTGACAAACGAGCTTTGATTTGATATAATACAAAAAGGTGAAATCGGCATTGGGCCGACTTCAAAAGCACCTATCAAAACGGGCAAAGCGCCCAAAAAGAGGAGAAGGACCATGTTTGAGTTCATCTTTGCGCTGATTCTGCTGGTGATTGCGGCGGGCCTGTTCTTCATGGCAGGGGCAGAGGAAAGTGCTGGATGCATAGTCGGCGGAATTCTGGTCACGGCTTTCAGCCTCATTCTTTTCTACGGGTCCTTTGCTGGGATAGTTGCCGACAGGACGCATCTCTCTTCCAGCTCAGTCTACCGCATGCTCGCGCAGATTGAAATTCCGGGACAAAACCGGAAAGAGCACCGCCTTCTCGTCGTGCAGGACAGGAAGAACGAGAGCACCGTCTACTGCGTCTACAATGAGAAAGGCGTTGTCCTCCCCGACGGCACCACCTTCGTGGAGAAAGTAAATAGGGGCGTCAAGTCGACGGACCTATCGGAGAAGCCGACGAAGTAGCCGACCCTCACAAGCCATACCCAGCTCCCTCACAGGAGCTGGGGTTTTTAAAGACATTTTTGGAGTTTTAAAATGATCACAAAACTCTGCTATCGCCGAAACATCTGACCATTTTATTACTACCAATTACCCAAACTTAGTTTGGGCAGAAACGTAAAAACCCTTATTTTTCTACTTTTTTTCGCTATTGACTTTTATGTCGTATTGTAGTATAATTAAACATAGTCTAAGAGTTTCGGTAACTTTGGTTCTTCGTCAAAAACGGACAAAGTGTCCAAAACCCCATAAGGAGGGTAAGCCGTGGGCGCGTTTCTGGGTTGTCTTTTAATCGTATTTATACTTTTCTCGACATTTTCCTCTGACACCAGGAGCGTGATAAGCAATTTAACCAATAATGTCGGACGGATCGCCGACGTCCTTGAGAAACAAGGCCGAAGTTGCAACTGAAAAACCCTCTCAAGAAGGGGTTGACAAATCACCTTCGGGGAGGACGCGGCTGGGAACACCGGTGGAGTACCGGCCAAAACACTCGCGAAATACCAGCCAATGCGTCCATCCGACAGGAGGAAGCCGAGTCCTGACAGGAAACTCGGCTCTCCTCTGCCATCATTCCCAGCCCTCCACCCGAGGGCTGGTTTTTTGTTGGGGTTGACAACCCGGCTATATTGCCCTATACTCAAATAAATGGCATTTATCAAGACTCTCTTGCCTTACGCCCAAATAGCGGTGGCCTTACTCTTAATCGGCTCCGTGCTTTTACAGCAAAAAGGAACGGGGCTCGGAGCGGCTTTCGGAGGCGAGGGTAACATTTACCGCACAAAACGAGGTTTTGAAAAAGTGATTTTCGCAAGCACTATTGTTCTTGGAGTTGTGTTTTTGATTCTTGCGATTTTGAGCTTATTTTAAACGTGAAAGAAAAAATACTAAATATCCTTCGTTCAAGACGACTCACTCCGCCATCTGTTTTTGAAATAAAACTGGCCTTAAGAAACTTTTCGACCAAGGAAAAGATCGTTATGCTGGTTTTAATCCTGACATTATCCGTGGGAATATTGGGCGCGTGGGTCGAGCTTCAAAAGAAGTTCGCCGCGATAGTTCCTATTGAGGGCGGGTCGCTACGCGAAGGAATTGTTGGAACGCCGTATTTGGTCAACCCCATACTGGCATCGAGCGACGCCGACCGTGATATGGCTTCACTGATATATTCCGGCCTGATGAAACCCGACGGCAAAGGGGGTTTGGAAAAAAACTTAGCCGAGGACTACTCGGTGTCCGAAGACGGGCTGTTATATACTTTTACGCTTAAAGAAAATCTTTCATGGCACGACGATAAGCCGATTAACGCCGATGATATCGTTTTTACCGTGAACGCGGCAAAAAACCCGGCCATAAAAAGCCCGTCAAGAGCAAATTGGGAAGGGGTGGAGGCGGAGATAATCGACCAGCGAACTATACGTTTTATTCTTAAAAAACCCTACGCTCCCTTTATCGAAAACGGCACTTTGGGGATACTGCCGAAACACATATGGAAAAACGCGACTCCGGAGCAATTCAGCCTTTCGGAGTTCAACCGGCAGCCAATAGGCAGCGGGCCTTATGCCGTGCGAAAAACAGAAAGGAGCTCGGCGGGCATCATTACCGCCTACGAACTTGAGTCTTTCAATAAGTACGCTCTTGGCGAACCGCTGATTCCTAAAATAAAAATATTTTTTTACAACTCGGAATCGGATATGGTATCGGATTATGAGGCCGGAAACATAGATTCAATCGGGTCGATAACTGTCAGCGGAGTTCAAAAATTAAGACGGGCCGGGCGCAGCCTGAAAACACTTATACTGCCGAGAGTGTTCGGAATATTCTTCAATCAGAACAAGTCGGAAATAATTTTGGACCAAAATGTGCGTCTGGCGTTGAATGCCGCGGTAAATAAAGAAAGTGTTGTTGAAAACGTACTGGGTGGGTTCGGCACGGCATTAAACGGGCCTCTGCCTCCGAAAATAACCGGCGCGGAAGAAAGCGAAACAAGTTTTAATTTGGAAGAAGCCAAAAACATTCTGGAAAAAAACGGCTGGAACTACAACGAGGAAACCGGTATCCGTGAAAAAAGGGTCAAGAATAAGCCGACAGCAGAGCTGGCTATCAGCATATCCACCGCCAATACGCCAGAACTCGTAAAAACAGCCGAAACAGTAAAAAATATGTGGCAGGAACTGGGTGTAAAAACGGAAGTGCGCCTTTATGAGATCGGCGACCTGAATCAAAGCGTCATAAGACCCAGAGATTATGAGAGCCTCCTTTTTGGCCAAGTGGTTGGCTGGGATCCCGATCCGTTCGCGTTCTGGCATTCGTCTCAAAGAAACGACCCGGGACTGAATATCGCCCTTTACGCCAATAAAACCGTGGACGGCATACTCGAAAAAGCGCGGACAACGAACGAAGCCGAGGCAAGAAAAGATAAATATCTGGAGTTCGAAAAAGAAATAATAAAAGACGCGCCGGCCGTATTTCTTTATTCCCCTTACTATCTTTATGTGGCGCCGCAAAACCTCAAAGGATTCGACACGGAAACTCTGACCACTCCGGCCGAACGATTCGCCAACATACACAAGTGGCATTTATACACCGCGATGGTTTGGAAAATATTTGTAAACTAATATCGCCCAGGTGGCGGAACTGGCAGACCTGCCTGCCGGCAAGCAGGCGCGCACAATAAATGCCTCCGTGGTGGAACTGGCAGACACGCAGCGTTCAGGGCGCTGTTCCCGCAAGGGAGTAGAGGTTCAAATCCTCTCGGGGGCACAAAAATTATCAATTATTAATTTACTAAACTAACGATGATCGAAAAAAGAACGGCCTCCTCGGGAAGAACCGGGGGGGTAAAAAAAAGAGGGTTCGGGCAAAGACAGGAACGCGGACAGACGCGCGGCGGTTTTATGCATCAAAACGGCAACGGATATAAATCCGTATCTCTCATTAAACCGGGAGTCCTTAGAATCATAGCCTTGGGAGGGTTTGGAGAGGTCGGCAGAAACATGATGCTTTTCGAATACGGCCAAGACATACTAATTATCGACATGGGTCTCCAGTTCCCGGATGAGAACATGCACGGAATAGACTATATAATACCCAACATCTCGTACCTGGAAAACAAAAAAGACAAAATACGGGGCGTGATTGTAACCCACGGACATTACGACCACATAGGCGCGATTCCCCAACTTATAGGAAAGCTGGGCAACCCGACAATATACACCACCCAGCTGACCGCGGCCATAATCAGAAAACGCCAAGAAGACTACCCGTACGCGCCGAAATTGGACATAGAATATATCAACGAGAAAGCCGTGACCAAGCTTGGGGTTTTCACGGTACGTTATTTTCCGGTTGCCCACAACATTCCTGAAGGCGTGGGGCTCGAGATAGAAACGCCGGCCGGGACAATCGTGCATCCGGGGGAATTCAAGTTTTTTTACGATCACCAAATGAATCCTATTGGCCTTGAACAATTTGAAGCTCTGGGCAAAAAAGATGTAAGGCTTTTGATGCTTGACAGCACAAAGTCCGAAGAGCCGGGGCGCTCAATGCCCGAATGGCAGGTTGAAGAAAACATAGAAGAACTGCTAAAACAGGCCAAAGGACGGGTAATTATTTCAACGTTCGCTTCTTTGCTTGACCGCCTCACTCAATTGGTCCACATTGCCGACAAGCTTGGACGAAAGGTGGCTATTACCGGAAGAAGCATGCAGACCAACTTCGCTATCGCCCAAGAACTGGGCTTGGTTAAACTCAAAAGGCAAACAATGATTACTATTAAAGAAATTGATAACTACCCTGACGACAAAATAGTCATCTTGACCACCGGCGCCCAAGGCGAAGAAAACGCAGGACTCACCCGCATGGCATCGGGCGCCCACAAAGAAGTAAGAATAAAACCGACCGACACCGTCATTTTTTCTTCATCAATAGTGCCCGGAAACGAAATGTATGTACAAACCTTGCGGGACAATTTGGCGCGGCAGGGCGCGATGGTTTATCACTACAAAATTTTCGGCATCCATTCCGGAGGACACGCGACCAGAACGGAACTCAAAGAAACAATGGAAATGGTCAAGCCCCAATGTTTCCTCCCGATACACGGCTTCTTTTACATGCGGGCCATAAACGCGAAACTGGCCGAGGAGGCCGGCATTAATCCGAAAAATATAGCCGTGCCCGACAACGGCCAGATTCTGGAGCTGACCAAAAACTCCATCAACTTACTCAACGAAAAAGTGCCCACCAATTACGTCATGGTCGACGGACTTGGCGTGGGCGACGTCAAAGAAGTGGTCTTAAGAGACCGGCAGATGCTCGCCGAAGACGGAATATTCGTTGTTATCGCAATAGTTGATTCGCAGTCGGGAAAAATACGAGGATCCCCGGATATTATTTCCAGAGGATTCGTATATCTTCGCGAATCAAAAGACCTTTTGCACCAAACACGCCTCATTACCAAAAAAGTGGTTGAGCACGCCACCCAAAACATGCACCCCATCAACTGGGATTGGGTCAAGAATAGTCTTAGAGACGACGTCGGAAAATTCCTCTTCCAAAAAACACACCGAAGACCGATGGTCTTGCCGGTGGTAATTGAGGTGTAAAAGAAAAAACAGTGTTGTTGAACACCGAGTGTTCAACAGTCATCCATTTCTTTAACTCCACTATTACGAACAAAGTTGTGATATTCCCCTTTATTAGAAAATTGGTTCAGAATAATTTCCGAAAACAGTAAGCTGCCCCACCGATTATCAACAACCAAATCTTGATAACTTGACCAAGGATATTTTATTTCCGCATTTTGCCAATCGTGCAGTTCTGTCGGATTTTTATGAATGTAGGCCGATAGGTGTAAAAGTTGCTTATTATTTTCTACGTGTTTTGCTCCATACGGACCCTGAAAAAGATGTCCGGATCTTTTGTGTTTGGTATTAAAATATTTTGTAAAAGAGTTTAGGACTCTCTGCATATATTTAGCTATGCCGTCATCCTCTATCGCACGAACCAATAAATGATAGTGGTTTGGCATCAAAGAAAAAGCGGCCAGCTCCACAAATCTATCCCGCATAATATCTTCAATCACATCCCGATCGATATTGAACACTCCGTGTTTAACAAAATATTTAACAAAGCGTCCAATGTTTTCGAAGTTTTTTGGAGATTGAAAATGAAAAATCAAAAACAAAAATCGTATATAATCCGCGTCGCCAACAAAAACATTTTGTTTATTGTTGCCTCTGCCAAAAATATGATAGTATTCTCCCTCTGCAATATCGACATTTCTCATATATTTCTTTATCATACATGTTGCACACTCGGTGTTCAACAATATTCCAAATTAAATTTTATTTCTCTTCCAAAAAACCCACCGCAGACCCATGGTCTTACCAGTGGTTATAGAAGTGTAAACCGGCTTGTCCTGAGCGAGCGTAGCGAGTCGAAGGGTGGTTATAGAAGTATAAAAAGAAATACAGGGATTTAAATCCCTGTATATTCTAATTTGTGTTTTATTCGCTCTTCGGCGTATGAATGTCGTCATAAATACGCATAGCAAGAATAGAAACGGAGACAGAAAGGGCGTCCACGGTGTAACTTAATCCGGTTTCCTGCAATACTTGCTCCGCAATCTTTACGGCTCTTTTCATTCTTTCTTTGGCAAAACGTTGTTCTCGTAACTCTTGTTCAGAATACCCACCTATACCCATCAAGAACCCTCCTCCGATGAATACCGACCCCGCCCAACGCTGGGCTTATCTTGCGCCATTATATATCTTCCGCATCATTTTGTCAATCGTAAATCAACCTCAAGAAAAACGGGTCTTAAGACCCGTTTTTCTTTTTATAATTCTTTAAAAATCATTTCTCGGCTTCGGCCTCCACCGCCTCCTCTTCAAAAACTTCTTCCTGCGAATCGGAGACGCCAGTATCCTGATGAAATCCGGTGCCTGCGGGAATTATGCGCCCGATTATTACATTTTCTTTAAGGCCTCTTAGTTTGTCTTCCTTGCCTTCAAGAGCAGCCGAAATTAAAACACGGGTTGTTTCCTGAAAAGAAGCGGCGGCCAGAAAACTTGAGCTGGCCAGCGATGCGCGGGTTATGCCTAAAGGATGGGTTTCCGCTTTGGCCGGATTTCCTTTTTTGCCCAATTTTTTATTTTCTTCCACAAGCTCGGCTCTTTCCGTTACTGCGCCAACAGAAAGGTTGGTATCTCCGGAGTCGGTAATTTTTACGCGCGAAAAGATCTGACGGACAATCAGCTCCATATGCTTGAAGTTCGTCGAGCTTCCTTGCGAAGCATAGATATAAGATATTCCGTTTATTATGTAGTTCTGGGCTTCGGTTTCGCCGGCCAAATCAAACAGCTCTCTAAGATCAACCGAACCGTCGGAGAGCTTGGACCCGCGTTTTACGTTTGAGCCTTTTTCTACAATCATCGCGCGTCCGAACGGCACCCGGTATTCTTTAGTTTCTTCCTTTTTGATCTTTGTTTTTTGCGCCTGGTCAATCAGTATTTTTAAAATTTTGTCCCGCCCATCTTCTGTAATATCAATAACCGTTCCGTTACACTCCGACAATATCGCCGGATTTGCGGGAGAACGCATCTCAAAAAGCTCTTCAACTCTCGGGAGACCAAGCGTTATATCCCCTCCGGTCGCAACGCCTCCGGTATGGAATGTCCTCATGGTAAGCTGAGTCCCCGGCTCGCCTATGGCCTGGGCCGCAACTATGCCGACCGCTTCGCCGAGTTTAACTATTTCGTTTGTGCCCAGATCATAGCCGTAACATTGCTGGCAAATCCCGCGGGGAGCTTTACAAGTCAGGGGGCTTCGCAAATATGCCTCGTCTATCTCCGAACGCTCCATCAAATCGGCGTCGTCAAAAGTCAGAAGGTGTCCTTTTTTGAAAAGAGTTTTTCCGTGTTTGTCTTTGGCTTCACGCGCAAGGACTCTTCCAAATACACGGTTGGCAAAACCGCGGCCATAGTCGTCAGCGTCTTTGCGGGTTACTTTCAGGCCGGATGAATCTTTGCAGTCTTTAATACTGACTATCATATCCTGAGCAACATCAACAAGCCTGCGAGTCAAGTGGCCGGCGACGGATGTTTTAAGGGCGGTATCCGCCGTTCCTTTTCTTGCGCCGTGAGTAGCAATAAAATACTCAAGCACCCCCAGGCCTTCCTTGTAATTGGAAATTATCGGAAGCTCTATGACGCGTCCGGCCGGGTTTCTGACGAGCCCCTTCATTCCGGCCATCTGCGCTATCTGAGCCCAGGTACCCCGAGCGGCGGAGGAAACCATGGTGTGAACAGGACCGAGACTGTCCAGCGTTTTGGGAACCAGTTCGTTAACCCTTTGCATGACCCCATTCCAAATCTCGACTATTTTTTTATACCGGTCTTCGTGAGTCAGAAGGCCGTCATTAAACTGTTCGTAAACTTTTTTTTCTTGAACCAGCGCTTCGTTTATTATGTCTTGTTTTTCCTCCGGAACGATCAAGTCGTTCATGCCCCAAGACACACCGGACACGGTGGCATATTTGAAGCCAAAATTTTTAATTTTATCCAAAATAGCCGGCAGCGCTTCGCGCCCGTAATGGGCTATAAGCAGACTCACAATCTGTCCCAGATCTTTTTTCCCTATTTCCCGGTTGATAAAAGAGAAGTTGTCCGGCAAAGCGCTGTTAAACAAAAGCCTGCCGACGGAAGTCTCGAAAAATCCGCCCCCTTCTCCGACGGCGCTCTTATATTTAGGCGTATCGGTAACCGCCACTTTTACCTTAGCCCTCAAATCAACAACTCCGAACTCATGGGCCAAAATGGCTTCGTTCGGGCTTGAGAATATACCGGCTTCGCCTTTGGCTTGAGGTAAGATTTTGGTAAGCCAATATATTCCCAGAACCATGTCTTGTGTAGGATTGACTATCGGCTCCCCGCTTCCAGGTTTGGTCAAGTTGCGCACCGACCACATAAGCTCTTCGGCCTCTTTCTGTGCCTCAATGCCGAGCGGAACATGAACGGCCATTTGGTCGCCGTCAAAATCCGCGTTATAAGCCGGGCACACCAGCGGATGAACCTGTATGGCATTCCCCTCGATAAGCACCGGCTGAAAGGCCTGAATACCCAAACGGTGCAGAGTCGGCGCACGGTTAAGCAAAACAAGTTTGTTTTTTATGACTTCCTCAAGCGCAGACCAGACATCCGGAGTAGGCTCATCTATCATCCTGTTGGCCCCGCGGATATTATGGGCAAGTCCGTTAATAATAAGTTTTGAAATAACGAACGGCCTGAAAAGTTCAAGAGCCATGTGTTTCGGCAAGCCGCACTGGTGAAGCTTGAGTTCGGGACCCACAACAATTACCGATCTTCCGGAATAATCCACGCGCTTACCCAGAAGGTTTTGCCTGAATCTGCCCTGTTTGCCTCTTAAGGTGTCGGCCAGTGATTTCAAAGCTCTTTTTTGAGCCTGACTGGTCGCCGCCGAATGACCCCTGCGTATGCTGTTATCGAAAAGCGCGTCAACGGCCTCTTGCAGCATTCTTTTTTCGTTGCGGACAATAACTTCCGGAGCCGAAAGTTCAAGAAGTTTTTTCAGACGGTTGTTGCGGTTAATAACCCTGCGGTATAAGTCGTTCACGTCGGAAGTTGCGTGCCTTCCGCCGTCCAGCGGAACCATGGGACGCAAAGCCGGAGGCGTGACCGGAATTACCGTTAGAAACATCCATTCCGGACGGATGCCCGAACGAAGCATGTTTTTGATGAGAGCCAGGCGTCTTGCGATTTTGCGCTTGGCCGGTAAATCGCTTTCTTCGAAATCTTTTTCCAGCTCCGCTTTTGTGCGCCCCAAATCCATGTCCTTGGCCAAGCGATACAAAGCCTCTGCTCCTATGCCTGCCTCAAACAAGTCCCCGTATTTCAGGCTCAAGCGGTGATATTCGACTTCGGACAAAATCTGGAGCGGTCTTAGATTTTCGAGCTCGGACTTTGTGCGCTCATAGGCGTCTTTAAGACGCGCAGTTTCATCCCGCTTGGTTACGGTTTTTGATTTCTGTTTGTATTCTTTGTCAAGTTCGTTCAATTTTTGGGCCCTGGATTCTTCGTCAACCTTGATTGTAATGTAGCTTGCGAAATAAATTACTTTTTCCAAATCCGGCAGAGTTAAATCGAAAAGAATCCCGATTCTTGACGGCACTCCGCGTAAAAACCAAATATGGGCCGCGGGGGTGGCCAAAGAAATATGGCCCATCCTCTCCCTTCTGACTATGGACCGGGTGACTTCCACGCCGCACTTGTCGCATATAATTCCTTTATAGCGAACCCTGCGGTATTTTCCGCAGTAACACTCGTAATCTTTTTCCGGACCGAAAATACGCTCATCAAAAAGACCGTCTTTTTCTGCCCGCTGTGTCCGGTAGTTGATTGTTTCCGGTTTGGTAACCTCACCTCTGGACCACGAAAGAATTTTTTCGGGCGAAGCCACTTTAATGATTATTGATTGGAAATCCGTTGCCTTTGTTTCCATAAAATATTTTTTACCGTCTAAAATTCTTTCGCCTGTACGCTGCTAAAATCCGTGTTACGTCGCTGGTCTTCGGAGAAACCGGGTTCAGTCTTAAGCCCAACCAAATCTATATCCAAAGCCAGACCCCTGAGTTCGTTTAGGAGCACATGAAAAGACGCCGGAACATTAGGGGTCTTAAACGGATCGCCCCTAACTATCGCATCATAAGCGGCTGATCTGCCCAGAACGTCATCGGATTTTATGGTCAGCATTTCCTGGAGCACATTCGCCGCGCCATAACCTTCCAGAGCCCACACCTCCATCTCGCCGAAACGCTGTCCTCCTCCCTGTGCCTTCCCGCCCAGAGGCTGCTGCGTAATCAGGGAGTAGGGCCCGGTTGAGCGCATGTGGATTTTGTCCTCAACCATGTGATTTAGTTTCATCATATAAATTTGCCCGACGGTAACCGGCTGATCAAAAGATTCACCGCTGCGCCCGTCAAACATTCTGACCTTTCCGGAGGTCGGAATACCCGCTTTTTTAAGCTCTCCCCTTATCTCTTCTTCGGTCGCCCCCCTAAAAGCCGGGGTTATCGCCTGATAACCCAATTTTTCGGCCGCCCAGCCAAGATGGGTTTCCATAATTTGGCCCACATTCATTCGTCCGGCAACACCCAGCGGATTCAAAACGATGTCTACAGGAGTGCCGTCCTCTAAATAAGGCATATCTTCAACCGGAAGTATCTTTGATATAACACCTTTGTTGCCGTGTCGTCCGGCAAGTTTGTCGCCAATAGAAATTTTCCTTATTTCGGCAATTTCTATCTGGACTTTTTTGATTATTCCGGTTTCAAGCGGATCGCCTTTTTCGCGGGAGAATATTTTAACCCCAACCACCCTGCCTTTTCGGCCGTGCGGCATGCGAAGCGAAGTGTCTTTTACCTCCCGGGCTTTTTCTCCGAAAATCGCCCTTAAAAGCCTTTCTTCCGGAGTAAGGTCGGCCTCTCCTTTGGGTGTGATTTTTCCGACCAAAATGTCTCCGGCCGCAATCTCGGCGCCTATGCGCACAATCCCCTCTTCGTCCAAATCTTTTAATTTATCCTCTCCGACATTCGGAATGTCGTAAGTGGTTATTTCCGGCCCAAGCTTGGTGTCCCTGACCGCTACCGAGAAATCCATTATGTGAATCGAAGTAAAAATGTCCCT
>MHMQ01000019.1 GCA_001819395.1 Candidatus Niyogibacteria bacterium RIFCSPLOWO2_01_FULL_45_48 | reverse complement strand
CATGGTGGTTTCCCAAAGCTGTTCCGGGTTCATCTCGCCCAAACCTTTGTAGCGCTGAATGTTCTGGCCCTCCATACCTTTGCTTTTGAGTAATTTGTCTTTTTCTTCTTCGGAATAAACATAATTCACTTCACGGCCCTTTTGGACCCGATACAGCGGAGGCTGGGCTATGTAAAGATAACCCTGTTCGATTACTGACTTAAAATACCGGTAAAAAAGAGTCAAAAGCAATGTCCTTATATGCGCTCCGTCAACATCGGCGTCGGTCATTAAAATGATTTTGTGGTAGCGAATACGGCTCGTGTCCAAGTCCTCCGAAATTCCGGCTCCAAGCGCGATTACAAGCGATTTTACTTCGTTGTTGGCAAGCATTTTATCAAGACGCGCTCGCTCCACGTTTAAAATTTTTCCCCTTAACGGCAAAATGGCTTGCGTTCTGCGGTCTCTGGCTGACTTCGCCGAACCGCCGGCCGAATCACCCTCAACCAGAAAAAGTTCGGCCTCCTCGGCATTTCTGGATTGGCAGTCGGCAAGCTTTCCCGGAAGAGTCAGGCCGTCCAAAACTCCTTTTCTTAAAACCGTGTCTTTTGCGGCCTTCGCGGCTTTCCGCGCGCGCATAGCCAGAAGCACTTTTTCGATAATCGAACGCGCGTCAGAAGGGTGCTCTTCCAGAAAATCAGCAAACGCGGTTCCAAAAACGGTTTCAACCGCGCCTCTGGCCTCCGGGTTGCCAAGCTTGGCTTTGGTTTGTCCTTCAAACTGAAGCTGGGCATTTCCGATTTTGACCGAAATCACGGCGGTCAGTCCGTCTCTAACATCGTCTCCGGTCAGATTTTCGTCGTCAGCCTTTAAAAAATTATTTTTTCTCGCGTAGTCATTAAGGGTTCTTGTCAAAGCGGTTCTGAAACCGGTGAGGTGCATTCCGCCTTCGGGCGTATTTATATTGTTGGCAAAACTGTGTTCTCTGGCCTGCAAATCGTCTACATACTGCAAGGCGACCTCAACCAAAATTCCGTCCAATTCTTTAGAAACGTAAAAAATATTTTCGTTTTTGGCGGCAAATCCGCGGTTCATGTGCAAAACGTACGAACGGATCCCGCCTTCAAAGTAAAAAGAGTGCGACCGGTGGTTATGCTCCTCTTTTTCGCGTTTGTCTTCAACGGTTATTTTCAATCCCGGGGTCAAGTATGTCTGTTCGCGCATGCGCGTCAATACTCGGTTCCAGTCAAATTCTATCTCCTTAAAAATTTCAGGATCGGGATCAAATGTCACCGCAGTGCCCGAGCCTCCGCATTTTCCGATTTTTTTGACAGCCGATTTGGCCTTGCCCCTGGTATACTCCTGCGCCCAAAGACTGCCATCCCTGCACACCTTGGCTTCAAGCCAGCGCGACAGAGCATTAACCACAGAAACGCCGACTCCGTGAAGACCTCCGGCTACCTTATATGAATCACCGCCGAACTTTCCTCCCGCGTGCAAAGTGGTCATTACAGTCTCAAGCGCCGATTTTTTGGTCTGTGCGTGGCGTTCAACAGGGATACCGCGCCCGTCATCAACCACCCTAACTTTATTGTCGGACAGCAAAGTTACCGAAATATTTTTTGCGTATCCCGCCATCGCTTCGTCAACCGAGTTGTCCACCACCTCCCAAATCAAATGATGAAGGCCATCTACGCCCGTTGAGCCGATATACATTCCGGGACGCTTGCGAACAGGGTCCAGCCCCTCCAAAACATAAATATCTTTGGCGGTATAGCCGTTTTGGGCTTTTTTGGAAGAGGCCGATTCCGTCCCCCTACCCCCATTTTTAGGGGTAATTTTAACTCGTTTTTTTGGCATTATTTGATTTAAATTCTTGTTTTAATTATAGCAAATTTAACGCCTCAAAACAACAGCAAATCACCTCAACTCGGCCTTGAATTATAGGGCGGTTTTTTTGGCTAAATCTCTACTCCAAGCTTCTCGCGAATATTTTCTTTGATGACCCCAACTTCTCTTTGGACATCATTAAAGTTTTTTAAGCCGGCATTGACCGACTCAATTAATGAATCAAAATGTTCGTCAATCTTGATGAATTGACGGTCGTGTTCTTCTAATTTACTGCGAATGTGGGCAAACTGCTTATCCAGATAAGATTTTAGATTCTCGTCCATACACCAAATTTTAACTTCTTATAAATGCAGGTCAAGTGCGCAATGGTCGGGCAACCCGTAAAATCACCTCAACTCGGCCTTGAATTGCTCTGCGGTTTGGCGGTAAATTTCGTCTCTTAACTTACGGGTATTTCCGTGCCCCAAAAGTCCCAAATACGAATTTATCGTTTCTGGCGCGGGGTTAGCCGATATTCTCTTAAACATCCTCCTTTTCGTTTTAGTCCTCAAAACTCTGTGGTCTGGAAAATGAACCCAGCCCAGAAAATCAACGCCCGATGACGGGCTTTTAATTTGGATTTTGTCTTTGTGTATTTCAAGTTTGAGTTTGTTTTTTAAAAATTCTTTTATCGGTTCAATTTTATCTTCAAGCCGTTTTTTATCATCCGAAAGCAAAATAAAATCATCCGCGTATCTAATGTAATGCTTGATTTTAAGTTTGTGTTTTAAAAACTGGTCAAACTCGTTCATATAAATATTAACCAAAAGCTGTGAGGTCAGATTTCCCAACGGCAAACCCTTGCTCGGGCTTCCAGAATTAAAGCTGTCTATTACTTCGTCCAAAAGCCAAAGTGTGTTTTTGCCGGAGATGTGTTTTGCCAAAATTTCTTTCAGTGTTTTGTGGTCAATGCTAGCGAAAAACTTTTTTATGTCGCATTTCAAAATCCAGCAGGTTTTGGTGTTGTTTTTGCTGGTTTTGTACGCAAAAGCGCGAAAACGATTCATGGCCTTGTGCGTTCCTTTGTTTATGCGGCAAGAAAAAGAGTCGGCGATAAAAACCTTTTCAAAAAATGGATATAGTTTGCGGTAAATCGCGTGATGCAAAAGCCTATCGCGAACGCTTGCTTTGTGAATATCCCTCGGCTTCGGGTCGTTTATTTTAAACGCTTGATATGCTCCGTGTTTATATGTATGATTGGCCAAATCGCCGTGAAGTGAAAATATATTATCCATCAGGCATAAAGAAAATCCTTGAACATCCGGCTTGCTTCTTTTTCCCCGCAAAAACTCCCGCCACGCTTCAAGCAGATTTTCAGCGCTTATTATTTCTTCAAAATTATGGCTCAATTTAATTTTCATAAAAATTCTTCTTTTAACCCCCCCCCCCACAGAAAGTTTTGCCGATAGTTGAGAGGTTTATCGCTGTATATAAACTTTGGGACGAATTCAGAGACGATTTCCCTAAAAAAACAAGGTACACGCTCGGAGAAAAAATTGACGAATACTTTATTCAGATAATTGAACTCCTTTTTATCGCGAGCTATTTAGTAAAACAAGAAAAAATCCCTTATTTACGGAGAGCGAGTGTAAAGCTTGATTCGTTAAAGCTTTTCCTGCGAATCTCTTGGGAGCTAAAAGTGCTGGACAATAAAAAGTTTATTCTCCTTTCCGAACACCTAGACGAGATGGGCAAAATGCTTGGCGGCTGGGAAAGACAGCTTACAAAAACTTCCGCTTACTAGGCGGAAGAAAACAAATACAATAGCGGACGCCGGCGAACCGGTAGTTGCGATTCCAGCGGTTGCTCGAATTGAGCCAGTTCCAGTTGAGCTTGCGATCGGCGCCATTGCGCCACAAGTTCAGAACGCTGCGGAAGCCACCGGCGCCAAGAAATATGCCGGGTACCATCTAAACCACCGCCCCTCGAATACTCTCGGGGCTGTATCTTGTTCGGGATCTCGTCCTATGACTAATCCTCCGGTATCCTGCACCGAGTGTCTTTGTTTTTTAGAGAAAAAGAGGGCACTCTGGAAGAAGCCGTAGCCGCTTCCACTCTGGCATATCTTATCCCAAAGTTCGGCCGCCTGAAGCCGTAACCGCAGACATACAAGCCTACTATTCAAAATTATACTACATAATTTCAAAACAAATTAAAACACCCCGCGCCAATGTTGCGCGCGGGGTGTACGGTGCTTTGCTGTGTGTCTCGCCGGCCGGATCCAAGGAATCAAGTCACCAAAAGTACTTAATTCCCCAGAGTCCGAGTGCTACTCGCGGACGCCGGCGAACCGGTAGTCGCGATCCCAGCGGAGGCCCGAATTGAGCCAGTGCCAGCCGAGCTTGCGATCGGCGCCATAGCGCCACAAGCCCAGAACGCAGCGGAAGCCACCGGCGCCAAGAACAGGGTTCTGTAAGTAGAAGATGATCGGGCGCCCTTCCACCGGCAGATGTTGGAATTGCTCGCCGAAGTGAACAGCGTGGTCAACATCCGGACGCTTCAGGCCTCTGCGAACATACTCTGCCTCAACTTCGGCATCGCTCGGGTCGTGGTCAAAGTGCTTCATGTCGAAAATCTCAACCGTGGCCCAACGCTCGTATCCCTTTTGAAGCTCACACCGCTCAATGATTGAGGGGTCGTACCCCGTGTAGCCGCTTGCCTCGACGACTGCGGCAATGCCTCGCTTTCCGCCCATCTTCACACGGAAGATGTTGAGGAGTTTGGCGAACACCGCGTCGATCTCGTCAAGCGCCCAGGCGTTTCCCGGCAGAGCGAGCCTGGAAACAACATCTACAACGTTTCCGCCTCGCTTTTCCAGACGACCGGATATTTCTCCGATGACCGCTTGGAATTGGCCCGCAAACTTCACTGCTTCGTTGCTTTTGGCCATGACTGGCCCTCCTTTTATTTGCTCGCCCCTCATTCCGACCCAATGCCGGAACCACAGACGAGCGGGAACTATTTTTCTATTATACACCCAGTTTATCTGCTTGTCAAGCCCCTCGTAATGGTTCAAGGCCTTTGCATCACCTCAACTCGGCTTTGAATTGCTCTGCGGTTTGGCGGTAAATTTCGCCTTGGATTTTGTCCACTTCTGCAGAAACCAAAGTCCGGTCGTTTGAGCGGTAAATTATACGATAGGTGTAGCTTACCCGTCCTTCGCCGAATTTTTCCAGATTTTCGTATTTATCAATCAATTTAACTTCCTCCACTAAATCACCGCCTAAGTCGCGTATCAAATCAAAATAATTATTCGGCACAAAGTCGCTTTTAACGACAAAAGAAATATCGCGCGTAATCGGAGGATATTTGGAAACAGGCACGAATTTTTGGCCGAGTTTAAGCTGGCGCTTAATTCTTTCATCTTCGGACCAGAAAAGCCGAATGTCAGGCAAATCCATGCTTATGATGGCCAATCGCTCCAAGCCAAACCCAAACGCCCAGCCGTTATATTCTTCGGGGTCAACGCCGAGATTTTTAAGCACAATCTCCCTTACAACGCCCGCACCCAAAACTTCAACCCACCTTCTTGATTCGCCGTCCCCGACTTCAATTTCCATCTCAAGCGACGGGTCAGTGTACGGAAACTCGTCTTTATTAAATCGATATTTAACGCCGTCGCCAAAAATAGTTTTGGCAATTTCGGTCAAAACATCTTTCAGATCGTCAATAGTGATTATGCTCTCCGACTTCGGCGTCAGATACCACCCGTCCATCTGATGGAAAACGTTCATGTGGTTGCGGTCTATTTCGTCTTTCCTGTAAACTTTGCCGTGTGAAAGCGCGCCGATTGACTCTTTGTTTTTTATTTTTTCTTTCACTTCCGGCTGACCAAGCCAGTAATACCACATTATGGTCGTGTGGGTGCGAAGAATGTGGCTGTTGTCCACAAAATACGTGTCGGTCGGCCTTCGCGCGGGATGCTCGGCGGGAAAGTTAAACAAGTCAAAACTTACGTCCGCGGGCAAAACATCGGGCGATTTAACATCGTCAAAATCGGAGAACCGCGCAATTTTTTTAATACGCCCCGCAAGCTCAAAAAGGGGGCTTGATTTGTCCCTCGACAGGTCCGGCATGTTCAAAAATCGGAGGAGCCGACGTGATTCAAAATCATCCCTTTTTTCAAGAGATTTTGTGAGTTCCAACTCTTTTTCCGATTTAATTTCAATATATTTTCCGGACATGATGTGAAAATTATAGCAAATCCGCTCTGAATTTCAAAAACAAACCCCGCAGTGGCGGGGTTAAAAAATGATGCGCGAGCCGATCGGCTCGCCAAGAAGAACTCGGCGCAAATTTCCTTCGGTAAAAATATTTATGACATGAATGGGAATTCTGTACTTCTTGTTGCGAATCAGCGCCGTTTCTTCAAATATGCCGAGAAGTAACGGATTTACGGCCATGTCTTCAATACGAACCTTCGGGAGAAATTCGGCATCCGGATTCTTTTTGGGATCGGAGCTGAATATTCCGTCAACTTTGGTGCCTTTGATGATCGCTTGGGCGTTGATATCAACCGCTCGCGATAACGCCGTGTTGTCTGTCGTATAGCCCGGCTCACCGATCCCTCCCGCCATGATTATAATACGGCCTTTATCAAGGTGTTTACGAGCCCTTTTTTGGATATAGGGCTCGGCAACCTTTTTAATTTCGAGCGCGGTCATCAGCCGCGTTTCCATTCGAGGCTTACCAAAACGTCATGCAGCAAAAGGCCGTTGATTACCGTAGCGAGCATGCCCATGTAATCGGCGCTCGCCGGCTCAAGAAATTTTGAACCGACAAAGTTGCGCCCGCGCACAATGTTCCCGCCTCCGAACACAACCGCCACTTCAACCCCCAGATCATGGATACTTTTGATTTCTCTGGCCGCGACCACCGCGGCTTCTTCGTTAAGATTGTCTCCGTTTTTGCGAAAAATCTCACCGGTAAGCTTCAAGATAACTCTTTTGTAAGCCAGTGTCTTTTCGGAAACAGTCATTCGCGCGAAGCCCCCCTTTTGTAAATTTTAACAAACCCAATATTTTATAGCATAAAATATGAGCCACTGCAAGCAATTGCGCGGTGGCTATTTTCGCAACTTTGAACCAGTAATCACCGCCAAATCATTATCTTTTAGCAAACTTGATAAAATTATACGCCAATTACGGCTACAATTCAAGGAAAATCCGGCCTCGTTTGATGTTCCGGCATTCGCCCAGAAGATTTATTAGAATTTTCTTTATCCACAGATAACGATAAATACATATTGAAAAACGATAAGCGCTAAATTAAGATGGAAATATAAGAATTTATAAGCATCACCTATGAAAAAAAGCTCAACAATATTTCTTCAAGTAGTCATTGTGCTCATCAGCATCGGAGCTCTTGCCCTTATGCTTTGGGAACCCCACCTCGAGGGCAGGAATGTGAGTGCTGCCTTCTTTGAGATTTACTTCAAAGATCCTTTTTTGGCGTATGCGTATGTGGCGTCCATTGCGTTTTTCGTGGCGTTATATCAGGCATTTATGTTGCTCGGATACATCGGGCAAAATAAGGTGTTCTCGCAAGCGGCCGTGAACGCTTTGCGGACTATAAAATACTGTGCAATAACCCTTGTTGGTTTTATCGTGGGAGCAGAAGCCTATCTTTTTATTGTTCAACGCAAAGTAGAGGAGGACATTGCGGGTGGCGTGATGATGGGTCTTGTAATGATTTTTGTCTCTGTCGTAATCGCCACTGCCGCGGCCGTGTTTGAAAGAATTTTACAAAGTGCCGTTGATATAAAATCAGAAAATGATTTAACAGTCTAAGTTACAATTTATGAAAAAAAGCTCAACCCTATTCTTAAAATTAGTAATCTCTCTCATCGGAATCGCAGTACTCGCTTTATGCTTTTTGTTTACTTCGGAGGTGATAAAAGCGGGAGGTGGGTTATTTCTTCCAATTCTGATAATTATGTATGTGACGGCGATACCGTTTTTCTTTGCGCTGTATCAGGCCCTAAAGCTATTGGGCTATATCGATAAAAACATAGCTTTCTCCGAATTATCTGTTAAGGCATTGAGGAATACAAAATACTGCGCAATCATAATCAGTGCCTTGTATGTGGCAGGTATGCCCTTCTTAGTTTCTGTAGCCGACAAAGATGACGCCCCGGGTGCAGTAGGATTTGGATTGATTTTTATTCTCGCTTCGATTGTAATAGCAACTTTTGCGGCCGTGCTTCAAAGACTTGTACAAAATGGATTAGATATGAAGTCAGAGAATGATTTAATGATATAAAAAATATGGCAATTATAATCAACATTGATGTGATGCTAGCTAAAAGGAAGATGAGCGTCACCGAGCTTGCGGAAAAGGTGGGAATCACTATGGCCAACATTTCCGTGTTGAAAAACGGCAAGGCAAAAGCAATTCGCCTCTCAACGTTGGAGACAATTTGCAGGGCCTTAGAATGTCAACCCGGTGATATATTGGAATATAAAAAGTAAGAACCTTTGTCATACCCAAGGTTCAAAGTTGGAAATCTGGCGGGGACGATTGCCGGAACTTTGAACCAATAGGGCGACTTAGCTACAGCAATATTGATAAGATTATACGAAAATTGAGGCGAATGTACCAAGAAAAACCAGATTTGTTCTATGTACCTACTTTCGCGCGGAAGGTTTACTGATCTCATTTAGAATCTGCTCAACCCGCTCGTTAGTGACTTTAGAACCAGCAAGACGAAGTGATGAACCGGTAGAGGCTATAAGTGTTGCACGACGAAGTTCCGCAAGCCGTTCTGGCGAGATACCAATATTCTTTTTTGCATGCTCAGATTTTTTCATGAGTTAATTTTGTTTCTATTATAAGCCTCAAATTTTTCCTGGTCTATCTTGGTTCTCTCCCAGTCAACCGGAGTAACACTACGGATAGTTTTATTCTCAATATCGATATCAAAAATCATATCTTTAAGCTTCCAGCCTCGCTGAATTCCAGCTTCTTCGAATTTTGCTTGCAAGGCTACCATGCGTTCTTCCGCCTGCTGCTTTAAACTTTCTATGTCTTCATCCGTGTACCCTTTTTCTTTGAGATGCATTGCATCTTTGTCGTACCAACCGATACCCTGAACTTTTTCCATGACAATAAGGTGCGTGCCTGATTGCTCTACTTTCGCCACTGGGCGCGGTGTTGGTAACCCAGCTTCGCTAACAAGCTCCATTACTCGGTACTCGTAAAATGGATCGCCAGATGCTCCGACTTTGCCTTTTTCGATGTTCACTCTTTTACCAATCGAATGAAGTTCAGCGCCGCCTGCATCAGTCCATATCGGCAATTCTTTTACTGCGGTCGGATCTTCTCGAACTCTTCCCGTTTCATCTCGTTTAATTTCTCCGGACTTTATATTCTTTCCTTGAGATTCAAAATAGCCCAACGGGTCTTGTTTAAACTCTTCAGGCACAAAACCTTCGTAATCAGATTCAACCTCAATTTTTGATTGAGGTATGGCTTCTTTATTTGGCTCAGATGTTGGATTTTCAAAACTCATGTTAGTTCGAATCCCTTCGGGGTTCACTCATTTTATCACTTTCCAGTTTTAGAAAGTAGCTTAAAACAAGGATATTTTAATGCTCACTTTTCAAAACTACTGGCGGGCCCGACCGGATTAGAACCTGTCGTCCCTCGACCATGCTCGGGACTCCCTAGAAACCTCTCGGTTTCTAGCGCCCCGCAACTGCGGGGCTGTTTTCCTTCACGGGGAAACTTCCGTTTCCCCGACCCCCTTCCTCGGTTCAAATCCAGTCGCTAAAATCCGCAGCTTTTAGCTGCGGATTTTAAAAAGCGCGGGCCCGACCGGATTTGAACCGGCGATCTTCCCCGTGACAGGGGGACGTGTTAACCAGGCTACACCACAGGCCCATAATTTATTTTGTTTTAAAAATTTAGCACGATTTACCGATTCCGGCAAACCTTAAACTGACTTTTTTGTCGGCGGTTTTGATATCTGATAAATCATTGACCGGCCGTCAGTAGTTTTAAGATACGGCCGCAAAAAAAGCAGTGAAAACGCCGAAATCAGGCTCAACGCCCCGCCGATGATAAAAACGGAGTTGAAACCGAAGTTTTGAACAAGTATTCCGGCAAGTGCTCCGGCTCCGGCCGCGGCAAGTCCGACGCCTACACTGCGAAAAGTCCATTCCATATTTTCACGGGCGCGGTCTAGGTGCCTCGAAAAAATTGAAAGATAAGACGGAACGCCAAGCGCGTCGGCAATGCCCAAAATTCCTTCAAGTAAATATATATGCCAGACATTGCTCGCGAGTATGTAGCCGAAAGCAACGCCTGCGGCAATTAAATAACCCGCGATCAAAGCGAAAAATTCGTCAACTTCGCCTTCTTTTTTGTCTAAGTACCAGGCAATCGGCACCTGCACGATTGATTTCACAATCCAATAAATGGCGGTATAAAAACCGACGGTTGCCACGGTCGCGCCTTCAATTTGACCGGTTACGAAAACGGCGAAAAGGGGCATTATGAAACTATAAGCCGAGATAACCAAAATATCGGCCGAAGTTAAAATGTATATGGCTCTGCTTACCCCGAAAGGCATTATTTGATTATATCACTTTTTGTTTACACTCGGGAGGAGTCGAACCTGTCGTCCCTCGACTATGCTCGGGACTCCCTAGAAACCTCTCGGTTTCTGGCGCCCCGCAACTGCGGGGCTGTTTTCCTACACGGGGAAACTCCCGTTTCCCCGACCCCCTTCCCGGGTTCGACCCCAATAATACAAAACAAAATAACCCCGCAATTGCGGGGTTATTTTGTTTTGTGCAGTATTCTTGAATTAGTCCGAACGTATTTTTGCCCAGAAAATTCCGAGCGGCTTCGCCGCAAGATTTCAAAACCGCCAAAGAGCCCGGGCGAATTAAATTCGCAGAAATGTTGTCATTACTCGAAAAAGGCAAGGCGGACGGGATAATCGCATGGCATCCAGATCGCCTTGCTCGTAACTCTGTGGACGGAGGCAGAATCATTCATTTTGTTGATCGTGGCTTGATTCGCTCCCTTAAATTTCCTACATTCTGGTTCGAGCCAACACCGCAAGGATTGTTTATGCTCAATATCGCGTTCGGACAATCAAAATATTTTGTAGATAATTTGCGAGAGAATGTGAAGCGAGGATTACGCCAGAAAATCAGAAATGGCGTATGGCCTGGCTGGGCTCCGGTGGGCTATCTAAATAATCCCAAGACACGAGGAGTGGATAGCGACCCTGAAAAATCTCGGCTGGTAAAGAAAGTTTTTGAACTCTATGCCACCGGAAATTATCCGCTTCATTCTCTCGCAAATTGGTGCGTCAAGCATAACCTCAAAGGCAATAAGAACAACAAAATCTCTATCAGCAGTTTACAGAAGATTCTACAAAATATTTTCTACATTGGCCTTATGAAATTTAAGGGAGAAGTTTTTGAAGGAACTCACGAGCCGTTAATTTCAAAGAAACTTTTTGATTCTTGCCAAGAAGTCATGGCGAAGCGTGGCAAAAAGAAAGATATTCGCAAACATCACTTTGCTTTTCTTGGCCTGCTCAAATGTGCTTCCTGTGGTTGCGCTATTACCGCAGAAATCCAAAAGGGTCATCACTATTACCACTGCACAAAAAAGAAAGGGCCGTGCCAAGAAAAGCACTTTTTGCGAGAAGAGGCGCTGACCGAACAAATCAAAAGTTTCCTTCAAAAAGTTTCTTTGTCGAGCCAAGACACGGAAAGAGTTTTAGTGGAATTACAGAAAGACGAGGGGAGAGCAAAAGAAGAAGCCAAAACTACTGTTCAAAATCTCAAAACAGAACTAACCGGAATTGAAGCCAAGCTCGAAAAACTCCTCGACGCTTATCTTGGCGAGGTTATTTCTGCTGACGATTACAAAGCGAGAAAAGAAAATCTTGTTACCAAAAAGGTCGGGCTTAGCGAGCAAATCAGAGATTTTGAACAAAAAGGATTGTCTTGGCTCGAACCGGCTCGTGAGTTCGTTTTATCCTTAAATCAAGCCGCGAAATTGACTGAATCAGAAAACAAAGAGGAAATGATAACATTTCTGAAAACAATCGGCTCGAACCATGTTTTAGAAAATCGCCAATTCGTTTTTGCCCCGAAAATCCAATACAAACTGGCCGCCGAGCGAAGCGAGGCGGGCTTCCACAGCTTGCAATTTCCTCAATGGTGCCAGCGAGAGGAGTCGAACCTCTGTCTAAGGCTTATGAGTCCCTCGTTCTAACCGTTGAACTACGCTGGCGATTTTTATATTCTACACCGAAAATTTGCAAAAATCAAAGAAGTGAATTATAATATTTAAACATTGCGGGGAAGTGTAACAGTTGCACGCCAGGCTCATAACCTGGAGGCAGTGGGTGCAATTCCCGCCCCCGCTACTCGTAAAAAGAAAAGTCCGGCCTTGTGCCGGATTTTTCTTTTGCGTATTCAGCCGAGGCGGCGGGAATTGCACGGCTGCCTTAATGGCAGCCGCGGCTTTTTGTGAGCGAAGCTAACAAAAAGAATTCCCGCTTAGTGGGGGCGGGAATTGCACGGCTGTCGATTTTTTATCCACGGTCTTCGAGAATTCGCCCGACTTCAAAAAGCCGGTTTTCACCAAACCACGGAGCGATAAGCTGTACGCCCACCGGCAGTTTTACGCCATCGCGCATAACGGAGCCGAACGGCAAGGACAGAGCCGGAACACCAGCAAGATTAACCGGAACCAAAAAAATGTCTTCAAGATACATTGAGAGGGGGTCGTTTACTTTTTCTCCTATTTTAAAAGCAGGGCCGGGCGAAGTGGAGCCGAGCAAAACATCAACCTCCTTAAAAACATTTTCAAAATCTTTTTTAATGAGCGCCCTGACTTTGCTGGCTCTGCCATAATAGGCGTCATGGTATCCGGCCGACAAAACATATGTTCCCAAAATTATTCTGCGCCTGACCTCTTTTCCTAATCCGGCGGCGCGGGTCTCCAAATATTCTTCAAGCAGATTTTTGGCGTGTTTGCGAAGACCATAGCGAATTCCGTCAAAACGGGCGAGATTCGCCGAGACCTCCGCCGGAACAATTATGTAATAAACCGCAAGAGCATAAGGCGCGCAGGGTAAAGAAACTTCTTTAACTTCGTGACCCAAGCCCTTTAATGTTTCTACGGCGCGATTAACGACTTCCAAAACATCCTTATCTAAACCTCCGGAAAAAAATTCTTTCGGCACGCCAACTTTTAATTTTTCGGATTTGGCTTGTACGGATTCAACTTCAACGGAAGTAGAATCTTTCAGGTCTTTCCCGCGAATCACGTCAAAAATCAATTCGGCGTCGTCCACGCTTTTTGTAATGGGGCCGATTTGATCCAGCGACGAGGCCATCGCGATAAGGCCGGAACGGGAAACCGCGCCATACGTCGGCTTCAAGCCCACAACTCCGCAAAAACCGGCTGGTTGTCTTATGGAACCGCCGGTATCGGAACCCAAACCCGCGAGCGCGAGGTTAGCGGAAACGGCCGTCGCCGACCCGCCGGAAGATCCGCCAGGCACGCGCGTCTCATCATAAGGATTTTTTGTCGCGCCGTATGCCGAGTTTTCGGTGGAAGAACCCATCGCAAACTCGTCCATATTTGTCCGTCCCAATAAAATCGCGCCTGCATCGCGGAGTTTTTTTACGACAAAAGCGTCGTAAGAGGCGCGGTAATTTTCAAGCATTTTGGAGCCGGCCGAGCAAATTTTGCCTTCAATTAAAATATTGTCTTTGATCGCAAAAGGAACCCCTTCAAGCGCCCTCGGTTTTTCGCCGTGCAAAAGATGCTTATCAACTTTCTCGGCCTCTCTAAACGCGTCGTCAAAAGTTTCCAAATAAGCGTTAA
>MHMQ01000018.1:10768-11602 GCA_001819395.1 Candidatus Niyogibacteria bacterium RIFCSPLOWO2_01_FULL_45_48 | reverse complement strand
TTCACGGGACAAGGGTTCCCGAAAAAACTACGATATGGACGGCGAATGCGGAGGCGTCTTTTTGGAAGCCGAAGGCGCGTTTTGAGGGCGACTTGGGCAGAGTATACGGAGTCCAGTGGAGGAACTGGAAGTTGCCCGACGGAGGTGAAATTGACCAGCTAAAAAATATTATAGAGCGGATAAAAAAAGATCCTTACGACCGTCGGCTTGTCATTTCGGCCTGGAATCCGGGCGAGATTGATCAAATGGCCCTGCCTCCCTGCCACATGCTTTTTCAATTTTTCGTGGCTCAAGGCAAGTTGTCTTTGGCCATGACCCAAAGATCATGTGACATGTTTTTGGGTGTTCCTTTTAACATTGCTTCATACGCTCTTCTTTTGAATATGGTGGCACAAGTAACCGATTTAGAGCCGGACGAAGTCATACTGACTCTGAATGACGCGCATATTTATCACAACCATTTTGAGCAGGTGCGGGAACAGCTTTCTAGAGAACCCTATCCGTTGCCGAAGCTCCAGCTTAATCCCGAAATAAAAGATATTGATAAATTCACGATGGATGATATTAAACTGGTTGACTACCAGTATCATCCGACAATTAAAGCTGATATGGCGGTGTGAGGTGAATACCATGCGAATATCAATTATCGCCGCAGTCGCCAAAAACGGAGTAATGGGTAAAAACAATTCTTTGCCGTGGAATTTGCCGTCCGACATGAAAAAATTCAAAGAGCTGACCATGGGCAAGCCGGTTATAATGGGACGTAAGACTTTTGAGTCAATTGGTAAACCGCTTGCCGGGCGCGTCAATATCATTTTGACAAGAAATTCCGAT
>MHMQ01000018.1:10307-10675 GCA_001819395.1 Candidatus Niyogibacteria bacterium RIFCSPLOWO2_01_FULL_45_48 | reverse complement strand
TCGGTCTACGGGCAGTTTTTGCCTCACGCTTCAAGAATTTATTTAACCAAAATTGATTCCGATTTTGACGGGGATTCATTTTTCCCGCCGATGGATTTAAGTTCTTGGATTGAAGTAAGCCGGGAAACCAGAGAACCGGACGAGAAAAACGCTCACCGGCATACATTTTTTGTTTACGATAAAAAAACCCCTTGACTCCAAGGGGCTTTTAGTTAAACTGACGGCGGATGGTTATTATAAAAGGGAGAAACAAAATGCCGTATATTGCCCCAAAAGACAGACAGAAACTTGACCCGCTTATTGACGAGCTGGCCGAAAAAATTGTTGCCGAAGCTAAAGGCTACGAATACGACGGAGCCTTTGCGGGA
>MHMQ01000018.1:0-10245 GCA_001819395.1 Candidatus Niyogibacteria bacterium RIFCSPLOWO2_01_FULL_45_48 | reverse complement strand
CTTCAATTCGGCAAAGTAAGATATTGGCTTTTGGCGATTGTCTGCGGAACTTTTAAAAATGTCGCTGACGAATTTTACAGGCGTATGGGTGTTCCTTATGAAGACAAACAGATTGCCAAATCCGGCGATGTGGATCTTTTTAAAGAGTTTACAAAAGACATTGAGAGGCTGTGATAAGCCTCTTTTTTGTTATAATTGAGGTATAATAAAAACATGTCAAAACTAATAATTACGACCGCGATTTCCGGCTCCAGGCGCAAGGAGTATTTGGAGAAACTTGAAGAGCGGGCAAAAGCGAACGGAAAAAAAATAA
The DNA here is from genome assembly GCA_001819395.1 of Candidatus Niyogibacteria bacterium RIFCSPLOWO2_01_FULL_45_48. Classification (GTDB taxonomy): domain Bacteria; phylum Patescibacteriota; class Minisyncoccia; order HO2-45-28; family HO2-45-28; genus HO2-45-28. The sequence continues at coordinate 9,932 of MHMQ01000018.1, read as the reverse complement.
AAATTTATAACGTAGGCCAGCTTATGCTGGACCACTCAAAGGACATAGGAGTTAATTTTACCGCAGAAAACGTCTTAAACGCTCCGCCATCGGTTATAAATGCCGTTAGATCCGCCGTTTTTGAGCGAATAGCCGGCGAACTCCCGAAAGTAATGAAAACTTATGACGCTGTTTTCATAAACATACACGCGTTTTTTTACTGGAAAAACGTTTTTTTGCGAGCGTGGGATAATTATTATGTGAGCCAGTTAAACCCCGACTTGTTTCTGGCCTTCGTGGACGACGTCATAAGCATTTACGACCACCTTAAAGTCCGCAAGCAGTGGAAAAAAGAAAATCTCACTTTTAACGAAATTTTGATGTGGAGAAATGTTGACGTTGAAATGACGGCGTCTTGGGCCGAGATGAACCGCAAACAATTTTACATAATTCCCTCGCAGTCAAACGTCAAACTTTTATACCGCCTTCTTTTTGAGCCGCAAACGGAAAAAATTTATACCGCGATGCCTTTGACGCATTTTCAAAACCCGAAAGACCAAGCCACAGTTGATAAATTCATAAAACGGCTTGAAAAATATTTTATAATTTTTGACCCCAGAGAAATTGAACTTGTTGAGCAGTGGAAACCCTCAATGATGACCGAAGATGTTTTAAACCAGATTGTCAATCGCGATTTATACTGGCTCATCAAGCAGGTAGACCGTGTCATTGCCTATTTTCCGCGCGCGGTTTCTTCTCCGGGCACAATAAACGAGCTTCGCGAGGCGCACGAGACAAGCAAAGAAGCGTGGCTCGTCTATCCCAAAGGCGTTTCAATGAGCCCGTTTCTGACTTATTACTCAAACATGGTATTCAGAGGCCCGGAAGAACTTTTTAAATTTTTGGGAGAGAAGGGAAAAGGCAAAAACTTGCCTAAATCAAAAAAATCGGCTAAAAACAATAGGGGTTCTAAAAAGAGGAAATAGAAATGGCCAAGGTTTGCGACAACACTTCCGTCGGACAGATAATCCGCGACGGCGAAAAAATCGTTGTAATTGAGCGGGCGAATTATCCCGAAGCGTTTGCTTTGCCGGCAGGGCATGTGGATGGAGACCCGAATTTTTATGACGCAATGGTCAGGGAAATTAAAGAAGAAGCGGGACTGGAAGTAGGGGAAAACAAACTTGTTTTTGAAGAAGATATAAACAATCCCTGCAAGCGCGAAGGCGGGATGCATCATTTGTGGAAAGTGTATGAAGCGCTGAATTGGTCGGGGGAGCTGAAAGCCGGAAGCGATGCCAAAAAGGCCGGTTGGTTTTCACTTGCAGAGTTGCAAAGAATAGCCAAGCGGACGGAATACTTTATGAAAAAGTACGGCATATCTTATAACAGGGTTGGAGAGCTAACGATTGCTATTTTTGGCAAAAATCCGACTGAAAAAGCCACCGATTCCGAATGGAAGCAGGAAATGGGACTTGAGCCGGTTTGGTACCATATTCTCAAAACCATCGGCGTAATTTAAAAAACACCCCACTTGGAGGCGAAGCCTCCAAGTGGGGTTGATTTTTCTGTTCTAACTAGAAATCCGACAAGAAAACCACGATCGTAGTTCTCTTGTCGGATTTTTTGCTCGTTTTTGGGTGGACTGTGGGCAACTCAATTTGCAAGTCGTCTTGCAGGAGTTTAAAATAAAAAAATGAGATCTGTAGTATTTTGCGCAAGCATCAGATTCCGCAACGAACTTGCGGATTTTGTAAATCGCCTGCAAGCCGAAGCGGCCAAAAGCGGTCGTCATGTCCATGTTTTGACTCCCAATTTTGAAGACGATGACCCGAAATTAAGCAAGATGGAAGAAAAAGACAGATTAAAAGACGACCTTTATCGCGCGATTGTTGCTGGGAAAGTTTATGACCATCTTTTCAGAAAAGTGCGCGTGGCAGACGTGTGTTTTATCTTTAATAAAGATGGCTATATAGGGGCAAACACCAACGGCGAACTTTTCGCAGCTGCCGTTCTTGGTAAAACCATCTACGCTCTTGAAGACAAGACATTGATGGGCTCTTATCCTCACGGTCTTTACGAAGAACCCTCAAGCAGAAAGTTTATCCATGACATAGTTTCCGACCCGGAAGAGCTTTTAAAACGCCTTCACTAAACCAAACCCCAATCTTTCCGCTCATTACTATATCTATTATCTCTAAATTCTACGATCGTCGGATTTGGGGAGGATGTAAATTAACAGAAACTTTTTAATTTTGCGTAAATCTTTTTAAGGTTATAATATGCAAACTATGCTTAAAATACGGCTTATTGCCATATCTTTGCTTTTGGCGGGCGTTTTTCTCGCTTATTTTGCCGGCGCGAATTTTTTTAGACCCGGTTGGTTTTTGGGCAATATCGGATATCGTCTTGGCCTTGACCTGCAGGGCGGGGCGCATTTGGTTTACGAGGCAGATGTTTCGAGTATTGCTTTCGGAGAAGTTTCGGAATCAATGGAGGGGCTTCGCGATGTCATTGAGCGGAGGGTCAACGCTTTCGGCGTAACCGAGCCCGTGGTGCAGGTCCAAAAATCGGGCGACTCGAACCGTCTTATTGTGGAACTCGCGGGCGTTTTTGACACGGATCAAGCAATACAAACGATAGGTCAGACGCCGTATTTGGAATTCAAAACAGAGCGCGCCGAGAGTGAGCGCGACAAAATACTTTCGGCCCAAGAAAATGACGAATTTATTCTTGAAGACCCTTATTTCGTTTCCTCCGAGCTCACCGGAAGATTTCTTAAAAGATCGGTTTTAAACTTTGATTCCACAACCAACGAGCCCGTTGTTCTCTTGGAATTCAACGACGAAGGTGCAGAAATTTTCGGGAAAATTACCAAAGACAATATTGGCAAGCGAGTCGCTATTTATCTTGACGGTTTTCCGATAAGCGCGCCTGTGGTTCAGTCGGAAATAACTTCCGGCAGCGCCCAAATAACCGGACAATTTACGCCGGACGAAGCAAGGACTTTGGTTCGCAGGCTTAATTCGGGGGCTTTGCCGGTGCCGATTAAACTCATTGCCCAGCAAAGCGTGGGCGCGTCTTTGGGCGGGGAGTCTTTGGCGCGGGGACTTGTCGCCGGAATCTATGGTGTTTTGGCCGTGGCTTTGTTTTTGATTTTACGCTACCGTTTACCCGGCTTAATCGCCGTTTTCGGTCTCGCTTTCTACGTTGTTTTGATTTTGAGCGTCTTTAAAATTCTTCCGGTAACGCTTACCGCCGCGGGTATCGCCGGATTTCTTTTATCCGTCGGGATGGCGGTTGATGCCAACATACTTATATTTGAGAGGATGAGAGAGGAAACAAGGTGGGGGGCTGATCTTGAGGATGCCGTTGAGACCGGCTTCAAAAGGGCTTGGCCGTCAATTCGCGATTCAAATATTTCAACTCTTATTACTTCAACCATACTTTACTGGTTCGGCACAAGTATAATACGGGGTTTTGCGCTGACTTTGGGGGTGGGAGTGCTTGCGAGTATTTTTTCGGCCCTTGTTGTTACCAAGGTGTTTGTTTTTGCTTTCGGATTAAGGAACAGTATGTTTTCGTTTATTCTTTACGGCGTAAAGCGGCATTAAGTTAAGTAAAATAAAATGCTTATAATTCGTTTCAGAAAATTTTTATATATTTTTTCTTTCCTGGTTTTGGCCACTAGCCTTTTCGGTGTTTTGGCCTATGGATTCAGGCTCGGAGTTGATTTTTCGGGCGGTTCAATTTTGGAAGTCGAGTTTCTGGGCGAACGCCCCGACACCGCGCTGATCGACCAAAAGATTTCTGATTTAAATTTATCTTCTTACCGTGTACAGCCGGCCGGGGATAACGGCTTTATTGTAAGGGTCGGAGAGCTGCCCCCCGAAGGCCGTCAGGATTTGATCAAGGCTTTGGCCGGAAGCGACGAGCCGGAAAAGGTTTTGAGTATTCGCAGATTTGATTCAATCGGGCCGACCATAGGGCGGGAACTTCGCCGGAACGCATTCGTATCCATAGCTCTGGTTATTGTTTTGATTTTGGCTTTCGTAAGCTGGGCGTTCCGCCATGTTTCAAAACCTGTTGCTAGCTGGAAGTACGGAGTAGTGGCCATTTTGGCTCTTATTCACGATATTTTGATTCCGGCCGGACTTTTCGCGTATCTCGGCCGATTTTATGGGGCGGAAGTAGACGCTCTTTTTGTGACCGCGCTTCTTACCATTCTTGGTTTTTCCGTGCACGATACAATCGTCGTTTTTGACCGTATTCGCGAGAACCTTCGCAAGTCCGAGGGTGTGGGTAATTTTGAATCTATAGTCGGAAAAAGTCTTGACGAAACTTACGGCCGGTCGCTTGCTACTTCGTTCGCTATATTTTTGGTGCTCGCGTCTCTTTTTTGGTTTGGCGCAAGTGCTACCCGTTATTTTGCTCTGACACTCCTTATCGGCGTCATCGCCGGAACATATTCTTCAATTTGTCTTGCTAGCCCACTCCTTGTCTCATGGCAGAAGCGGTCAGGCAAATTGAATTGACTTTTTTTTAAAACAGGAGCTCAATTAAAGTAGAGATTTTTGATTGGGGGGCGGGTAATGCCGGAGCTTCTCTCCTATCTGGGAGCGGGGCTGGCAGTGATGCTTGCCCTCGTATTTTTGCGCCTTTTTTATCTTTTGGAGAAATTTACCTGCGGAAGCCGTATTGAGGACGTAATTGATGAGGCGAAATATTATAACTCCTTGGGTCTGAAGGTTTTGATAAATTATGCTTTGGAAGACGTAAAAAATGCGAAAGCAAATCTGATTGAAATTTACTCAAAACTTCTGGATAAAATGGATGAAGAGGGTGTGGCCGGAGACATTTCAATTAAACCAACTTCTTTTGTGGACGCGGACGATTGTCTCTGTTGTAAGAGACAAAAATTCACCAAAGCCCTTGAAGCCTTGCTTGAACGGATTGTTTTGGCGAAACGCAAAAGATGGGTTTGGCTTGACGAAGAAAAAACTGAAACACTTGAGTGGGTTGATTCTGTAATTGAAGATGTCGTTTTGAATCGCGGACACCGCGGTCTTGCCATACGCGTTCGCGCCTATACTAAACAGGCAAAATCCAGAGTCGCGAAATTCATGAGCTGGGTTACCGAAGATCCGATGCTTCTTTCGGGCCCTTGGCAAGGCATTTCAGCGGGCGATATTAAAATAGGAGTTTGCCGCGGAACTTACAAAGAAGATGCCGAACTTTCTCAAGAAGAAACCGAGAAGCAATTCATTGAGATTATGGGTCTTTGTTTGAGCCACGGGGTTGAGGCTGTCTGCGCGAGCCACACGATGGTCAAAAAAGTTATCGGGCTTTGTAAACTTAAAGAATATAGCAAGCCCGAGATGCACATGCTTCACGGCAGGGAAGAGATTGATTCGGTCCTTTTGCCTTTTTTGCGTATTGAACTCATTGACGGAACAACCGGTCTAATCAAGGAAGGGGCGGTTTACCTCATTTTTGGCCCATTTTGGCAGAGGGCAAAATATGGCTTGCGTCGGCTGAAAGAGGGGCCGAGCCTGCTCTGGAAGGCTTAGGCACTTGACAAACCAACATGGTTGATATATAATATAAGTATTGAAATACAGGCAGTTTTCCGCCCACCAGCAAAGAAGGAGGAAAGTGCCGTGAGCGAAAACGGGAATGGAAGACCGGGCTTCAAAGGCACCACTGTGGACTACTCCGACAGGGCGCAGCGGTTGGCCGAGCTTGGGCTCCGTGGCGCCAGCGATGGGGATCTCCATCCCAGTCGGCGCAGAACGGGAACGGCGAGGATCGTCACTCCCGGCTCTGCGGAGCAAACGGTCCGCCCCATCTTCGGCGACTGATCTACCCGCATCATCGGTCCCACGTTCGCACAGAGCGTGGGACCTTTTCATTCCATTTGCGTTTTCTTGCGTTTTATTTTATAATGTTTTATACTTGATTTGATCTGGTTGACATATTTTTTATTTGATGTAAGCTAGGCTCAAGTTAAATCACATGGTCAAGACCGCGAACAATTTTGAAGATTTAGCCAAAACGCTTTTGAAAGAAGTCTCGGGGCGATCTCGCGACGTTGTCGAGCGCAGATTTGGTATTGGAGCCAGATCAAAAAGGCAGACACTGGAGTCCATAGGCGAGACTTATAAAATCACCCGCGAACGCGTGCGTCAGATTGAAGCCTCGGCCATAAACAAGATGCGCTTGGGAGGCGTTTTTAAAGAAGCCGAATCCGTTTTTGGGGAACTCGCGAAAGAATTTGATTCAAGGGGCCGTTTGTGGAAAGAGGACGAGGTTCTGGCCCACTTTGCTTCGGATGACGCCGGAAAAAATTATGTTTACTTCTTTTTATCGCTCGGCGGGCCGTTTGAGCGTCTCGGAGCCGATACCGATTTTTACCACCGCTGGACAAGCGATTCGCAGTCGGCCAAAGAGGCCCACAAAACCATAGCCGGTTTTTGCGGCAATTTGGGGGACGATCCCTTAAGCAGAGAAGAAATAGAGAGCCGTTTTCGTTCGCACGCCGAATCGGAGCTTGGCAAGAAATTGGACGAAAAGGCCGTTTTCTCCTGGCTTGGCGTTTCAAAAAACGTAAATTCAAACAATTTCGGAGAGTGGGGGCTTACTTCTTCTCCTTTGGTCAGGCCCTCGGGCATGCGTGATTTTGCGTATCTTGTTTTAAAAAAGCACGGATCCCCCCTGCACTTCCGCGAAGTCGCTTCATCCATTGAAAAGCTTGCCTCAAAGCGCGCCCATGTTCAGACGGTGCATAACGAGCTTATAAAAGACGAGCGTTTTGTGCTTGTCGGAAGGGGTCTGTACGCTCTTGCCAGCTGGGGCTATCAGCCGGGAACGGTCAAAGACATAGTAAGGGCGGTTTTGGAGAAGCGCGGTCCTATGACCAAAGACGACCTGATTAAATTTGTTAAGCAGGAACGGCACGTCAAAGACAACACAATCGCCATAAATCTTCAGAGCAAAACCCACTTCAAAAAACTTTCCGACGGGAGATTTCATCTGGCTTAGTTTTTCGGGAAAACCGGCGGTAAATCTGCTATAATCTGGGTAATGGCTCAGATTAAAGAAACATTCTATGTTTTGTATCAAATAGCCCTTGTTCCCGGACTCAAAATCGTAGCCAAGCTGTGGTGGCTTTGGCTGTTTATATTTTCTGCGGTTTTGCTTAAAAACATTTGGGAGTATTACCGGGCGATGGTTTATAAAAACAAAATCCGCTGGTCGCTTCTTGAGATAAGAATCCCCCGGGAAATCCGCAAATCGCCGAAAGCCATGGAGCAGATTTTAAACAAACTTTACAGCCTCCGGAACAGCCCCGAAAATTTCGTCGAAAGGTACTGGGAGGGCGAGGTCACGGAGTGGTGGTCTTTGGAAATGGCGCAATTAAACGGCGAAACACATCTTTATGTGCGAACGCCCGCCAAATATAAAAATATAGTTGAGGCTGCTTTTTACGGAAACTATAAAGATCTGGAAATTGTGGAGGTTGACGACTATGTAAACCGCCTGCCGGAGAAGACAACCGACATTTATAAAATGGGTCTGGATCTTTTCGGGCTTGAGCTGTCGCTTGGCCGGAGCAGCGCTTATCCATTTAAGACGTACCCGTTTTTTGAGGCGATTGAGGAAGAAAAGTCGCTTGACCCGATGTCGGTTTTGATCGAGGTTCTGGCTAAGCTGAAAAAAGAAGAGCATCTTTGGCTTCAAATTCTTATAAAGCCGGCTGACCCGGTGGGATGGCAAATGACATGCAATTCTCTTATTGACGAGCTGAAAGAAAAATCTGCCTCCAAAAGGATCAAGGGCGCGGTCGAAGAAGAGGCCCTGACACTTTTTCGTTCTCCTGGCGAAGAAGAAGTTATGAAAGCGGTCGGCAGAAACGCTTCCGGCGCCCCATTTGAAACCATAATTCGTTATATTTACTTTGCTCCCCGCGCCATTTTTAATCGCCAGACTCCTTATCGCGGGGTAAGGGGCGCTTTCGCCCAGTATTCAATTCCGACCCAAAACTGGTTTATTCCGGTAATTCCGACAAGAACCATGGTTTGGTGGATCAAATGGCCGTTTTTCTTTCCCAAAAAACGTCTGGAAGCCAGAAAACAAAGGATTCTCATTAATTTCAGAAAAAGAGTCATGCCGCCTGAAATGAAAATAGGCAAGATCATAGAGTCGCAATTTTTTTATTTTGACAAGAAGTCAAAGCCGGCGGTTATGTGCTCCGAAGGAATCGCCACGCTGTTTCATCCGCCGTCGTTTTTGGTGCTGACGGCACCCTTTATTAAAAGGATGGAGGCCAAGCGCATGGGTCCGCCCGCAGGCCTCCCTATTTTCGGCGAAGAATCGGAGGTTCCCGGCCTTAAAATGCCTGAGCCGGAGCCGGATTCAAAAAATAAAAAATAAGTATGGGTCCCGAAACCCGCAAGTGTCAAAACTGCAAAAACGAGTTCACGATTGAGCCCGCGGATTTTGAGTTTTACGCGCGCCTTAAAGTTCCTCCGCCGACCTTTTGCCCGGAGTGCAGGATGCAAAGGCGAATGATGTTCAGAAACGCGCGAAAACTTTATAAAAGAAAGTGCGGGCTCTGCGGCAAAGATACGCTTGCCAACATTTCTCCCGACAAGCCGTTTAAGGTCTATTGCACTAAGTGCTGGTGGTCTGATAAATGGGACGGGATGGAATTCGGGCAGGATTATGATCCGAACAGAAATTTTTTTGAACAATTAAAGGAGTTGTCGCTTAAAATACCTTACCCGGGTCTTTTTAACAATCACTCAACGCTGGTAAATAGCGAATACGTAAATCATGCCGGAAACTTGAAAAATTGTTATCTAATTTTTGACGCAGATTTTAACGAGAACTGCTACTATTCCGACAATATTAACCATTCAAAAGACTGTATGGATTGTTATTATGTGTATGAAAACCAGCTTTGTTATGAAAACGTAAACACATCACGAAATTACAACACTCATTTTTCTGATGACTGCGAGGATTGCCACGGAGTTTATTTTTCGCGCGACATGGCCGGATGCTCCGATTGTTTCGGTTGCGCAGGACTCCGCCGAAAGCAATACCATGTTTTCAACAGGCCCTACTCCAAAGAAGACTATTTTAAAAAATTAGCCGAGTTCAAATTATTCTCGTATTCGGAGCTTGAAAAAATTAAAAAAGAAGTTCAGGCGTTTTGGCTCAAATCCCCGCAAAAATATATGCATAGTTTGCAAAACGTAAATTCTTCAGGCGAATACGTATATTATTCCAAAAACGCACGCGATTGCTATATGGCTTCGGGTGTTGAAGACGGCAGGTTCGTGCAATATGTAAACATAGCGCCGACAAAAGATTGTTATGATTACACCGAATGGGGCAATAACGCCCAGCGCCTTTATGAATGTATGACTGTTGGCGAGGGAGCGGATTCGGTCAGGTTCAGTTTCGGCTGTGTTTTGTCCGGTACTCTGGATATTGATTATTCAATGATGACCGGTTTTTGCCAGCACATTTTCGGATGCATCGGGCTTTTTAAAAAATCATACTGCATTTTAAACAAACAATATTCAAAAGAGGATTATCTTAAACTTCGCGCCAAAATTATTGAAGACATGAATAAAAATTCTTATGTAGACGCTCGCGGCCGAGTTTGGAAATACGGCGAGTTTCTGCCTTACGACTTGAGTTTTTTTGATTACAATGAATCGTGGGCAATGTATTATTTTCCAAAAACAAAAGACGAAGTTTTGGCTTCGGGTTGGCGCTGGAAAGAAGACGAGCCGATAACGTATAAAATAACCAAAAAAGCGGAGGATTTGCCGGATGACATTAAAGACGTGCCCGACGATATTTTTAAAGAGATTATAGAATGTTTGGGGTGCAAAAAAGGATTTAGGGTTGTTTTGCAAGAAGTCGCCTTTTTGCGTAAG
>MHMQ01000017.1 GCA_001819395.1 Candidatus Niyogibacteria bacterium RIFCSPLOWO2_01_FULL_45_48 | reverse complement strand
GAAGCAGCCACCCTTTAAAGAGTGCGTAACAGCTCACTCGTTAAGAGATCTTGCGCCGAAGATAATCGGGGCTAAGCAAAGTACCGAAGATTGGGATGGTTCCGCATTCGTGCGGGACCGTGGTAGGAGAGCGTTCTTTATGCGATGAAGGTCACGGCGTGAGCCGGACTGGAGCGTAGAGAAGTGAGAATGTTGGCACAAGTAACCGCAAGATCCGTGAGATCCGGATCCGCCGAAAGCCCAAGGTTTCCTTGGCAATGGTGATCAACCAAGGGTTAGTCGGTCCTAAGGCAATGGCGAAAGCCGCAGCCGATGGACAGATGGTTAATATTCCATCACCCCCGCGTTTTTTGACGGAGCGACGGAGGAAACAAGAAAGAGCGCATTATTGGATTTGCGTTTCCGCGAATAGAATTGTTCTCCAGGCAAATCCGGAGAACGGCCGCAAGGCAAAATTCAAGAGCGGGAAAACTTTCCGCTACGGCAGAAAGGATTCTTTTGAAGAGCCTTCCCAGAAAACCTTCTAAAATTAAAAGCGCGGGGACCGTACCGCAAACCGACACAGGTGGGCAGGTCGAGAAGACCAAGGCGAACGGGTGAGTCCTCTCCAAGGAACTCGGCAAAAAAGCACTCGTAAGTTAGCGATAAGAGTTACCCGATGAAAATCGGGTTGCAACAAAAGTACCCCTGGCGACTGTTTATCAAAAACACAGCTCCCTGCGAACTCGTAAGAGGATGTATAGGGGGTGACGCCTGACCAATGCGAGAAGGTTAACGTTGGCGGTGCGTGGAAATTTATTTCTGCGTGCTGACTGACCGAAGCCCTCGTCAATGTCAGCGATAACTATAATCGTTCTAAGGTAGCGCAATTCCTTGCGTGGTAAGTTCACGCGCGCACGAAAGGCGTAACGACTGGGGGACTGTCTCGGAGAGGAGCCCGGTGAAAATACAGTACCGGTGAAGATGCCGGTTACCTGCAGTTAGACGAAAAGACCCCGGAAGCTTTACTATAGCTTGATATTGGGTTTAAGTTTCTGATGCGTAGCATAGTGGGGAGGCTTTGATGTGTTGTTTTAGGATGACACGGAGCCGTCAGTGAAATACCCATCTTCAGTTTCTTATATTCTAACCTCGAGGGAAAAAACCGCGGGGAACAGTATCTGGCGGGTAGTTTAAGTGGGGCACTTCCCTCCTAAAGAGTAATGGAGGGGCCTATTAAGGTCGGTTAGCTCCGGATGGAAATCGGAGCGATAGGGTAACGCCATAAACCGGCTTAACTGCGAGGCGGACATGCCGAGCAGGTGCGAAAGCAGAGCGTAGTGATCCGATCGTCGGCATTAGATGCCGCGAAAGCTCAACGGATAAAAGCTACTCCGGGGATAACAGGCTAGTACCGCCCGAGCGTCCACAGCGACGGCGGTGTTCGGCACCTCGATGTCGGCTCACCACATCCCGGGGGTGGAGAAGCTCCCAAGGGTTTGGCTGTTCGCCAATTAAAGTGGTACGCGAGCTGGGTTCAAACCGTTTAGAATCTGAAAATTCGGATTTTAAACAGTTTGAACCCCGAGGTAAAACGACATATTAACGGCGGCGTATATCAAAAATGATATATGTGAAGCTGACTATATCGGTAAAATCCCAAATTGATTTAAGGATAATACCGAGGGAACTCCGATGTTTATCGGAGGCCCGTAGAGACTATGCGTCAGCCATCTTGAAACAAAGATGAAGATATAGTCCGATCCTCGCAGTAATGCGAGAAAACTAGATGCGTGAGACAGGTTGGTCTCCTATCTACTGCAGGCGTTGATTCTTGAGGGGAGTCGTTCCTAGTAAGCCCGAAAGGGCATTGCTACTTTCCGAAGTAATTCGGAATGAAAATTCGGCTAATAACGGTGGAATCTTAAGCGTAATTTCTGGACTGTGGATATCATTTCTACATCGGTCCGCGGAAATGGTGTATAATTTACTTGAGGACCAGAAATTATAATTAAGACAATACCGTGGGAAGTCGATCTAAAATTGATTTAGCGTATATCGCCGGTTTTCTTGACGGCGATGGCAGCTTGATGTTGCAAGTTAAGAAACGTAAGGACGGCAAATTAAAGAAAAGATTCATGTGCACGATCTGTTTTTATCAGGATTCAAGACATGCGGAACCGCTTAAATGGATTCGTAAAATTCTTGGAATAGGTTATATTTCAAGGCGTAACGACGGAATTACTGAATTGCGTATAAACGGATTCAAGCAGACGCATGACATCATAAAAGTTCTTAGGCCATTTATAAAATTTAAGAAAAAACAGGCGACCGCATTACATGATGCGTCAAATCTGTTAAGCCTTAAAAAATATAATCGGCTGACAGACGCGGAGTTGCGAAAGATTGCGGCATATATCCTAACAATCCAGAAAGAAAATTACGCGACTAAAACCAAGAAAACAAAACAAGATTTAGTTTCAATTTTAGGTCTGACCCCGTAACGACTGGAGCTCCGATGTTTATCGGAGTGAAGATGGCGCACAAAAACGCCATAATACGCCGACCCCTTCGTTTGCTGGGCTTGCCCTGAGTGAGCGCAGCGAGTCGAAGGGTGAAGATATAGTCTGCGCCATTAGTGATAATGGATAACGTGACGAGAGGACCGGAATGAACGAACCTCTGGTCTACCAGCTGTTCCGCCAGGAGCACCGCTGGGTAGCTATGTTCGGAGCGGATAAGCGCTGAAAGCATCTAAGCGCGAAGCCGACCCCAAGATTAGGAATCGTTTGAGGCCCGTGCGAGATTAGCACGCATATAGGCTCTAGGTGTAAGCACAGCAATGTGTTCAGCCGAGGAGTACTAATTGGCCGAGTCTTGTCCCGGTGTTTTGATATTTTAAGAATTTGGATTTAAGGGAGTGGGACTATTTACCCGCCCAAAACTTGCAAGGCAAGTTTTGGGCGGGCCCCTTCCTCCCGCACTAAAAATTGAATGAATTGAATTTTGCGAGCTGGTGATTTGTCGCCATGGAACTACCTCTTCCCATTCCGAACAGAGTCGTAAAACATGGTAGAGGCGATGATACTCGTCAAGGGGAAAGTAGCTAATCGCCAGCTCACAGAATTCAATTTTAGTGCGGGATAACCAGCCGCCAGTTTACAGCGCGCGATTTTTTGTTGACAGGTCTGCTAGTTTATGATAAAAAGACCACAGGTTGTTTCCCACAAGGAGGGCAGGGAAATGAAAAAAGTTGTTCTTTTTTGCTTTCCGCTTGTTTTTGCGCTTCTGTTTTTTTCTTCTTCTGCGCATTCCGCCGTTGTTATCCTGACGAGCCAAAATAAGGATAACGGGTCAGCAGCCGCGTATCATTTACAGATGCCACTCCTTATTAAAGTTTTACGCGCCGCTGAATACAGATTTTCAGTCACGTCCAAATGGCATGCATATCGTAGCGGGTTTTATGCCATAAGAAAAAACACGACCGGTTTGTTTGAGCGAAGCAATGGTTTAAGAGTGCGCGTGTTTTGGAACGGTTCGTATGGTGTTTATTGCGGAACAACCAAAGGAGGCAGGGAGGTTTTATTCTCCGACTGGGAGACTCTTTTGGCCAATAAAAACAAGAAAAGCGACCTTTGCAGGTAAATTTGACTTTCAGCCGAGGATATTTCCTGGGCTGTTTTTTTAGAACATAAATTCGGTTATAATCTTTTTATGGAACAAGAGCCAAAATTTGAGGGTCAAAAAGAAGTGCCGTGGGACGAGTCAATCATACCACCTGACAAACGAGAGCTGTTGCGCGAGTTGAACGATCCAAAAAAACAAGAAGAGTTTTGGAAAAGCGAATTTTTAGACGATCCGGATAAAGGTTCATTTTTCGAAATAGCGATTTATCTCGGGTTAGATCAGGTCGGCGAGGAATACAAGGTACTTTATGACACTCATGGTTTGCCTAATTTTTCAAAAAACGACGAGCTTGACGACAAAATAATAGACGCTTTAAAATCACGCAGATTTCCTTACACCCGCGCTACGGGCGGTAATTTATACAGCCATGTAAGGCAAGAGGAGGAGGTTATTTTTAACACGCAAGTAAAGTTTTTAAAAGATAACGGTGTACCGGCGGAAAGACTGCTTTTAGGGCGTTTTATTGCCGAAGGTTATAAACGGGAAGCCAAAAAGCTGGAATCATACGGAATAGACCCCAGGAAAAATTATCCTTTTGAAGAATCCACACAGGAGGCGTTTCGTAACGCCCTAAAAAATCGTTTTCGTAATAGTGAAAAAGAACTTGGTGATAGCGCCAATGTGCAGGAGTCGGTGGAGAAAGAAATAAATTTAGATTTTAGAGAGTCGCTTTCTACAGAAAAAGAACAGGAAATGGCCAGGCAAGGAGAAAAAATATTAAAAAACGAAATGTTGTACAAGCCATTCGAAGAGCGCTATCAGGAACTAAAAAAGAAAAGAAAAAAATAACACAATGTCTTTTGATTGGCGGATAAAAAAACAGCTTCTATATCTTGGTGTTCTGGCCATTATTCCTCTGGCGCTGGTTATTTACTTTGCCTTTCAGGTTGGGCCGGAGGCGACTTGTTTTGACAGCAAAAAAAACCAGGGCGAGGAAAAAACGGATTGTGGGGGACCATGCAAGCCGTGCCTTGAAAATTTATCCGAGCCGTCGGTTTTGTGGAAACGGGTTTTCAAACTCGCCGACGGATTTTACGAGGCGGCGTTTTTGATCGAAAACACGCACAATTTCGCCGCGTCCGACAGATTTTTTTATCGTATCAAAATTTATAATCAAGAGAACATAGCCATAGGTATCAGGGAAGGCGAGACTTTCATAAATCCCAACGAGAAGTTTCTCATACTGGACCCCGGTTTTTCCACAGCCGAACGCGTTCCGGTCAGGGCCGAAATAGAATTTGAGCAGGTAAAATGGCGTTACGCCGAATATTCCCCGCCGAATGTGGTCGTGGTGTCGCGGGTTTTTTCGCCCGAGCCCCAGCCTATTTTGAACGCAAAACTGCGAAATAACGATCTTTTTTCCGCCGATAACCTGCAGGCTGCCGCGATTTTGTACGACGGAACCGGAAAAGTTGTTGGCGCGAGCTTGACCAACATAGACAAAATAGACGGCGAAAGTGAAAAAACAGTTTCTTTTTCGTGGCCCAAAACAGCTTTGGCGGGAGAGCCTGAAAATATCGAAATACTTGTGAGGCGTTATAGCCCGGCTGAAAAACCGTAAAAACTTGACAAAAAAGTAAAACTGATTTAGAATGTTGTTAACACATGAAACCCATTGACGGGTTTTTGATTCGGGATTAGAATGTGTTTATAATACACTAAGTAAAGATATGAAGAAATCCAGCCAAAAATACAAATTTGCAGCAGTAGCCGTGGACGTGGTTGTTTTCAGTATTGATAATGGTGAGCTGAAAGTTCTTTTAATTGAGATGAAAAAGAAGCCATACATGGGTTTTTGGGCAGTCCCAGGAGGATTGATAAAATCTGATGAGTCGCTTGAACAGGCGGCTAAACGCCAGCTTTCCGCAAAAGCGGGGCTTAAAAACGTTTATTTGGAACAGCTTTACACTTTTGGGGAGGTAAATAGGGATCCGTTTGGCCGCGTGGTTTCAACGGCCTATTTCGCGCTTATACCCAGCACTGGGATTAAACCGAAGACCAGCCGGGAATACGGAGATATCAGATGGTTTGGCGTAAAAAATTTGCCGCGACTTGCTTACGATCATAAAAATGTTATCTCTTATGCCTTGGAGCGCTTGGGGGCAAAAATAGGGTACACGAACATAGTTTACGGGCTTTTACCACGAGAGTTCACCCTAAGCGATTTGCAGAAAGTTTACGAAATTATTCTGTCTAAAAAACTTGATAAGAGAAATTTCCGAAAGAAAGTTCTGTCCATTAATTTGGTCAAGCCGGCATCGGCCAAAAGAGGGGGAGCGCATCGTCCGGCCAGGCTTTACAAGTTTGTTAAAAACCGCTACCATGTGGTTGAGATTCTTTAAATAATTTTTTTTACCATGTATTAGTGTATATAACACAATAACATTAAGAGGATCCGGGAATTTGATGCTGTTGATTGGCCGCAAACGATTATCAGCATCAGCTTCTTGGGGAAGCTGGACATAAGGCTCGGGGCCTTATGTAAGAGCTCTTTGTAAATGGCGCGGTTTCGCGCCCAAATAAGCCCTGCGAATATGCAGGGTAAAAAAGGAGAGGGTAATGCGCGTACATCTGTTGATTATCGATCCTCAGAAGGATTTTATGGACGATTCCGACTCCGCTCTTCCTGTTCCCGGCGCTAACGCCGACATGAAGCGTCTTTCGGCAATGATTGGCCGCGTGGGCCACAAACTTGAAGATATTCACGTGACGCTTGATTCCCATCGCGTTATTGATGTTGGGCATCCCGGTATGTGGATGAACGCGAAAGGCGAGCATCCCGCCCCGTTTACCATGATTTCCGCAGATGATATAAAAAATGGCATCTGGACTCCGCGAAATCCTTCTTTGCGAAAACGGATGATTGACTATGCCGAAACTCTAGCAAAACAGGGCAACTATCCTTTGATGGTCTGGCCCGAGCACTGCAAAATCGGGACTCCCGGGCATAGCATACAGAAAGAACTTCTTGCGGCTTTGGAGGGTTGGGAGCGTAAGCATTTCGCCAATGTTGACTACGTGGTCAAGGGAACTAACGCTTTTACGGAGCATTACGGCGCGCTAATGGCCGAAGTTCCGGATCCGTCAGATCCCGCGACCGGGCTCAACACTGCCCTTCTGGACATTCTTGCCGAGGCCGACTTTGTGGCCATCGCGGGCGAGGCGCTTTCTCACTGTGTTAAGTCCACCGTGACCCAGATTGCGGATAATCTTGGCGACGAGTACGCCCAAAAATTCTACATTCTGACCGATTGCTCAAGTACCATTCCTAAAGTTGGAAACGGTCCGGACTTTCCGGCGATCACCGAAGCGTGGTTAAAAGATATGGAAAAACGCGGAATGACTTTGACGACTTCCGAAAAGTTTTTGGCCTAAAGCCGGAAAAAGGAGAAAACCATGCCCAGACTGAATGACGGAATATCTACTCACAAAATCGGACGAAGCGGATTTTCTTTTACTGGAGCCCGCATTGAGCGTTTGGGCTCTACAGAATACACTCTTGTGACAGCCGCGATTGACGAAACAGGTTCGGTAAACGGATTTCAGCACGAGCTGAAAAAAATGCTTGAGACGGCGGTGGAGGCCTGCAAGAAATCCCCTCGCTCAGACAACCTTCTTTTAAGGACACTTTACTTCTCGTCAAAATATACGAACGGAGTGAATGAAATTCACGGGTTCAAGCCCTTGGCGGAAATCAATCCCGCCGACTATCCAGACATTAAGCCGGGAGGGTGGACCCCGCTTAACGACGCCGTGTTCTCTTCGCTCGGCGCGATGAATACTTACGGCAAACAGCTTGCCGATGAGGACTTCGGAGTAAACGGCATCGTGTTCGTCATTACCGACGGCGGAGAGAACAGCTCCGTTGCCACGATGAATATGGTTAAAACTGAAGCCGAAAAAGCGGTCTCGGGAGAAATTCTGGAGTCGGTCATAAGCGTGCTTGTCGGCATTAACGCAAGCGATTGCGCGGACGAGCTGGCCAGATTCAAAGACGAAGCCGGAATGACTCATTTCATAAACGCCGGTGAAGCCACAAAAGGCAAACTCGCTAAGTTGGCGGCCTTTGTTTCAAGCTCGGTTTCAAGCCAGAGCCAAGCCCTCGGAACTGGCGGTCCAAGCCAGAATATTTCTCCGACAATCTGACAAAACGGACAACAAAAGATACGGGGCGGTCCCGAGGACTTCGGACCGCCCTATTTTTCCAAAAAAGGAGGTAACAAATGGTCAAAGTTTATGTCGATCACCACTTCATGATAGGACACGCCCATCTTACAAACGGAAAACCCTGCCAGGATTACTCATTGTCCGGAGTTTATGGTGAATCGGCGTTCGCTATCGTGTCCGATGGATGTTCATCCGGCGGACATACGGATGTGGGCGCGAGAATACTCGCTCTTTCAACGGCGGAGGCCATAAAAAAACACCTCGCTTTCGGAGGAGAAATTTCGGAAAAAGAAGCCATTGAAAAAATAAATCTGTGGCAGAGAGCCGCGTTATCCGGCGCAAGAACAATTTTGGGTCTAGAAAGAAAAGATATGCTCGCGACTTGCCTTTATGCTTGTGTCGGAGAAAACGGCGGATACGCGAGCATTCAGGGAGACGGCGTTGTCGCGGTTAAGGATATTTACGGAAACATTTTTATGTCCCGTGTTGAATGGGCGGACAACGTGCCGTTTTATCCGGCGTATCTTGATGACGGACTTGATGGTTTTATAACAGCGCACGGCGGGGATTTAAACGCGAAGCGGGTTATGAGAGAAGATTTCCGCAAAATGCGAAGCGGTTTGGAGATTGAGATTACCAAAGAAGAAATGCTATTAAGAGAAGGTATCCGCGGAATAAGTTTGTTTTTTGACCGATCCAAAATTAAGGACATTGATTTTATCGCTCTTTTTTCGGACGGCATAGGGCAGATTGACGGAATGGGTTGGAAAGAAGCGGTTTACGAATTTATGGCGTTTAAAAACTTTGCTGGAGAATTCGCGAAAAGGCGGATGATCCGCGCGGTGAAAGATGCCAGGAAAACAGGCCGCGGGCCGGTAGATGACATATCATTCGCGGTAATAAGATTTGAACGTGAAAACGGTCCAAGTGAGTAGGTCATGGCGCGCCAAGCGAGAAACCTGAATGTCATGCTTGTCGGACGCGGGTTATTGGTTCTTCGCCAAAGCGATCATGTCGCCACGGGCGGCGAAGGGGAGATTTTTAGGGCGGGACAAACAATAGTTAAAATTTATAAAGACCCGAGAAAAATGGCGAACGACGCGATGCCGGAAAAAATAAAACTCCTTTCTTTGATAAATCACAAATTCATTGCCGCGCCCAAAGGCCTTGTTTTGGATGAGAACAGAAAGCCGGTCGGATACTATATGGATTATGTTGACGGAGATCCGTTTTCCCGCGTTTTTACGAATGACTTTCGTCAAAGGCAGGGCTTCGGCGATAAAGACGCGTCCATTTTGGTTGACCGCATGCGCGAAACCATTAAGTTTGCCCACGGGCAAAATGCGGTTTTGGCGGATGCCAACGAGTTAAACTGGATTTTGGTGATGCCGCGAAAAAATGATCCGGAGCCGAGAGTAATTGATGTTGATTCTTGGCAGGTTGGAAGATGGCCGGCGCGCGTAATTATGCCGTCAATTAAAGATTGGCACACGAGAGGATTTAACGAACTGTCCGACTGGTTCAGCTGGGGGATTGTGAGTTTTCAGGTCTACGCGGGAATCCATCCTTACAAGGGAACGCTTGACGGGTTTAACAGGGGAGACCTGGAAGGGCGGATGCGGGCCAATGCTTCTGTAT
Organism: Candidatus Niyogibacteria bacterium RIFCSPLOWO2_01_FULL_45_48; assembly: GCA_001819395.1. Lineage (GTDB taxonomy): Bacteria > Patescibacteriota > Minisyncoccia > HO2-45-28 > HO2-45-28 > HO2-45-28. The sequence goes on along the minus strand of MHMQ01000017.1, from coordinate 1,523 downwards.
TTTCTCCGGGCGTTCGCCTGAATCGCGCTGTCAGGGATTTTTCCTTGATACCGCCTAAACTTTTGGATTGGTATTCAAACACTTTTCAAAACGGACAAAGGTCAGTTCCGCCTTCGCCTTTTGACAAGGGTTTGTACGTCGCGCCGGTTATTCAGGTTAAACACGCTGTTGTTTCCGGAGGGGGTTTGCTTGTCTGCGACAAGATTTTCTCCGACAAAAGCGACAAAGCGATCCGTGTTTTTCCCTGCGGAGTCGTTCTGCTTGAATCGGGGCGCCTGGTTGATTTGGACACGAAGCGCGCGGTCGGGCAAGCTGTCTCAAAGAAATGCGAGGTGATTGCCGTAGATGGAGGGTGGCTGAAAGCGGATTACAATTCTTCCGGAGCGATATTTTCTTTCGTGAGCTCGGCAAACTTTGCCGAAACATATCTCGCGAATCCGGTGAGTATCCGCAAAGTAATCCGTTATGAAAACAGGGTCTTTGCCGTAACCGACGACGGTCTTTCCGAAATTGTTTTTAGAGCCGTCCCGAAACTAATGATGGCCGTTGGCAAAACGTGGGGGGTGATGGTCAATTCCACAAAGTGGTTTGACGGAATCGGAATTCAAGACGCGATGGGTGCGTCATACATTATCGCGCCTTTTGACGAAAATTCTTGCGCCCAGATTCGGGCGCGCGAATTGGACGGATTATACGCGGTAAACGCCAAGGCCGGCCGCAAGTTCACGGCCGTAACAGCGGTTGATAAAAACGGGCGATATCATAAATTGGAATTTTCTTTTGACAGGAATTACTCAAGTTATCGTCTCTGGCGCGGGATGACGGATAGCCCCGAAATTAACATGGCTATTTTGCCGAAAGGCGTGGTTGCGACTATCGTCAGAGACGGCGAACTGGATGTTTTTGTGCCCGCGTCCGGCAATATGACCCGCGTTCAGGACGGACAGGTTTCAACGGAAATGGCGCTTGCCAACATCGGAGACAGGGTCGTCTATATTCATGAAGGGGAAATATGGTTGGTTCGCATGAAATAGTTTTTATAAGATCGTTCTTTGAATTAAAGTTTGAGACCCCGCCCTTTTGGCCAAAAACCAAAAGGGCGGGTGTGCTTTACTTTTTACGGCTTCTGTGTTATTCTTTAAGAGAATTTTAGCTAAAAACTTTGGCTGCAATTCTCTTGTCTTAATCGGCCTGTGGCCAATTGAGGTAAGCGTTCTTTTACACACAAACAAACCGAAAAGGAGAAACAGTATGACTAAAATCACGATTTACGGAGGAAGTTTCCATCCGTCGGTCGTAGCTGAACTCGTGCTTTCGCTTGAGCGGAGGGAAAAAATCATGTCCAGCCAATTCGCGAACTAGGAGGAGGAAAACAAATGACAGAATTCAAACCAATCATCAACTCGCTTATGGACGTTGATTTTTACAAGCTGACAATGGGCCAGCTCATTTGGCGCTATTATCCTGACGTTAACGTAACTTTTGAGCTGATGAATAGGACAAAAAAAATACGCGTCGCCGAC
>MHMQ01000016.1 GCA_001819395.1 Candidatus Niyogibacteria bacterium RIFCSPLOWO2_01_FULL_45_48 | reverse complement strand
GATCCTGTCCTCGCCAAAAGAATCGGAGCCGGAAACCGAACCTTCGTGCAGCTGAATTAGTTTAAGGCAGGAACTTAGATACTTGGACAGAACAATCATTTTGAAATTCACCCAGCGCTCTTTAACGGATACCGTTTCGTGTTCTTCGGGAAACTCGGATGGCGCAAAAACGATTTTCGTTTCACCGTTTTTAAACTTTATTTCGTAAGCCACGGTCGGAGAAGCGGCGATAACGCTGACCCCGAATTCCCGCTTGAGCCTTTCGAGAGCTATTTCCAGATGAAGCATGCCCAAAAACCCCAGACGCATACCCCGCCCCAAAACGCTTGAAGACTCTTCCTCAAACGAAAAAGACGCGTCAGAAAGATGCAGGCGGGAAATCGCCTTTTTAAAATCGGAAAAATCTTCCTCTTTGACCGGGTAAACGCTCGTCCAAACCACGGGCTGAACCTCGCGATAGCCCTCAAGCGCCGGAGCGGGATTTAAAACGGAGACAAGCGTGTCGCCTATTTTTACCGTCGCCGGATCTTTTATGTTGGTAACTATGTAGCCGATACTGCCAGCGCCAAGTTCCGGAACCGAAAAGCGTTCGGGCTTGAAAACGCCTATTTCCTGAATCGAGAACTTGGCGCCGGATTGCGCGAGTTTTATTTCGTCGCCTTTTTTGAAAACGCCGTCAAATACCCGTACATAAGCAATGACCCCCTGATGTAAAGAATAGTCAAAATCAAAAATCAAAGCCTTTCGTGGCGATTCCGCTTTTCCGCCGGGCGCCGGGATTTTTTTAACGACCGCCTCCAAAAGATTGTCTACGCCCTCGCCTGTTTTTCCGGAGACCCGCAAAATTCCGTCCGGTTCTATATTCAAAATCTTCTGTATTTCTTCCGCCGTTTTTTCTGCCCGCGCGCCCGGCAAATCGATTTTATTTATCACGGGAATTATTTTGAGTTTCAGCTCTTTGGCCAAATCCAAAACGGATATTGTCTGGGCCTCAACCCCCTGCGTAGAGTCAACCAGAAGAATCGCCCCCTCAACCGCGGCGAGCGCGCGCGAGACCTCGTAAGCAAAATCAACATGGCCGGGGGTATCAATCAGGTTCAAAACGTGGTCCGGATTTAAAACACGCTCCGGCCCCTCGTCTCTTGAAGACTCGGGACGGTTCGGATGATATATCATCCGAACCGGTTGCATTTTGATGGTAATACCGCGTTCGCGCTCAAGTTCCATTGAGTCCAAAACCTGCTCGCGCATTTTTCTTTTTTCAACCGTGCCCGTCAATTCCAAAAACCTGTCGGCAAGCGTAGACTTGCCGTGGTCTATGTGGGCGATGATAACGAAGTTGCGGATGTTTTCCATCTACCAATTAAATAGGAAGTCGGGTTTTGAATCAAATTATATCTCCGCCGCACTCCTCGGTTCGGGCGCAATGGCTTCGCTCTTCCAGAATTTTTGGCTGACAGCCGAAACGATGTCGCGAAGTTCTTGATTCCCCGAAAACCAAAGGTAAGCCAAAAACAAAAACAGGCCGGCTGACGCGGCAATTGCTCCGTGGGCGAAAATACCCCAAAAGGTCTGAAGGTCAAAAAATTTATCAGTGATCTTGAGAACTCCGTAAGTTGTTCCCCCCAGAACAGCTGACGCGACTGTGTTTTGCCATGAAGAACGCGCGAGTATGCCGTCAAGAGTTTTAAAAAAACTGTTAAAACCGAGCCACAAAACCGCGGCGTTAATAACACTTCCAACACTGAACGAGAACGCCAAAACCAAAACGGACGTCTGCCCGAGATCTTCCACGCGCAAAAGAACCCTTTCAAATACGCGCAAAGGATGGCTGGTTTCAAAAAGGTATAATACGCCCACGGCGATAGCGACGGTAACGAGACTTGATATAAAATTAACAATCAAAGGAAACACCGTCTTGCCTGCGGCGTAAAACGCCCGAACTAAAAGCATAACTATCCCCTGCGCCAGAATAGAAATACTGAAAAGGCCGAGAGCGGCCGCGGTAAGCCTGGTGTCGGCCCAACCAAAAGCACCGGCGCCTAAAACTACCCGCACAATATGCGCGCGCAAAACTATAAATAAAACCACGAACGGCAGGGACCAAAAAATTATGTGGCGCAGGGAATTGACCACATTTTTTATAAATTCGTCTTTCTTGCCGTCGACAAACGACCTGGTCATCGCCGGAAAAGCCGCGACGCTGTAAGAAAGGCCTATGACCCCCAAAGGAATGCTGAACAAGTTATAAGAAAATTGAAAAACGGCAATTGAACCCGCGCCTATGGCCGATGCTATTGCCGTAAGAACCGTCAAAACCAGCTGATTCAAACCAATACCAATTGAGCGCGGGGTCGAAAATCTCAAAACCTCGAGGATGTCTTTTCCAAAAACTGCGAGCGTCGGCCTGGGCATAAGCCCGACGGAGACAACGCTCGGCACCTGCACCAGAAGATGTAAAAGCGCGCCCAAAATTACGCCCCAGGTGAGTCCGGAAAGGCCCATCGACGGATAAAAAAACAAAATACCGGCTATAATTCCGGCGTTATAGAGCACGGGACTTAAAGCGTAAATAAAAAACCGGTTATGGGCCTGAAGGATATTGGAAATCAGAGCCGAAAATCCCAAAAGAAGCGGGGACAAAAGAAGTATACGGCTCAAAACCACGAGCTTGTCCAGATTCACGGCCGAAAATCCCGGGGTAATCAAACTTGATACGAACGGCATTAAAAAATAGGCCGCGCCGATAACCAGGACCATAACAAAAATAAAAAGCGTGGAAATCCTGGCGACAAACGATCTGACCGCGTCATGCCCCCGACTTTCTCTGCGCATAAAAATGGGCAGGATAGCGGCATTGGTTGAAAGTATAAGCGAAACCGCGTATAAAAAATCCGGAACGCGAAAAGCGGCAAAATAAATATCAAGCTCTTCGCCCGCGCCGAAAGTGCCGGCAAGAAGCCTGTCGCGGTAAAGAGCCAAAACTTTGGCGACAATGCTTGACAAACCAATCAACAACGCGGCCTGATGAACGCCGGATATCTCGCGATTAAAAGAGAGTAAAATTTTTCTGACCATCCGTTTACGCCTATTCTTTAATCGGCGGTTCTCTTCTTTCCTCCGGAGGAGGAGTTATGCCGGTCAAAGCTTTTTTTCCGGCTCTTAAGTTGTCCAGGATTTTTTGAACTTCTTTGTTTCCGGGGTTAAAGGCCAGAATCTGTTCAAATTGGCCTGACGCCGACTCCTTATCGCCGAGACGGTCATAAATCAGCCCCAAAAAGTATCTGGCATTGGAATAATTGGGACTTATAGATACGGCCCGCTCAAAAATAATTTTTGAGTCGTTTAAACGATCCGATCTGTAATATAAAAACCCGAGCTGAAATAGCGCGCCAAGATCGTTCGGGCCGAGAACAGCCGCGGCCTCGGCCTGCCGGATGGCATTGACGGTATTTCCCTGGGCGTCTTCAATTTGGGCCAGCAAAAAATACGCCGGCGTGTAGCTGTTTTTAATTTTTAACGATTCCTCAAGCATATTTCTGGCTTCATCAAGCTGGTTTAAGGCCAGAGCAACTCTGGCTCTGGCAAGAAAAGGCTCCGGACTTGTCGGGTTTTTTACTCCGGCCTCAATATAAGACGCCGATGCAAAATCGGATGCTCCGGCAATTTTAAACGGGATTACCGACTCATAAACACGCCCCAAAGACATAAAATTCAGGCTGTCGGCGGGATTAAGGCTGACCGCGTTTTGGGCGCTTTGTATGGATTGGCTTAAAACATCCTGAAAACTACCCCTAAGATCTTCGGAGGTCAGATCTCCTCTGTTTAACAGTTCGGCCATTTGTCCGAGATTTATTTCGGTGACCAGCCTCAAATAATAATCACGCCGGTCAAAAGAAACGGCCCTCTCAAGCGCAAGACGAGCCCCGGGAACATCGCCCGAAGCGCTCAGAGCCGAAGCCTTGCCGAAAAAATAGGCTCCGGCATACTTCTGGCCGAAGATATAAAAGCCGGAAAAAGAAACCATAATCAAAAATATAATCACCAGGGCCGAGATAAAACCCGATCCGGAACTTTGAAAAAGGGCGACTTTGTATTCCCCCGAAAAGCCGTACTCCGAAACAAGGGCCATAAACATTCCCAAAAACAGAAACAAAAACAAAGTAAGAACAAAGCCCATGTTGCCGACAAACGAATAAGCCAAGAGAACGCAAACGCCCATCAAGACCATAATAAAAACCGGATTAAATTTATTTTGCCCGGAGCGGATAAGGGACGCAGCCGCGTAGTATAGGAAAGAAATAATAACGAAAAGGAACGCGAAAAAGCCCATAACGCCGGTTGTGGCCAGAACGGACACGGCAAAAGACACCCCGCTTGAAAAACGCGTCGCCCAGAAAACGCTTTCGTTGACCGCAAGAGGCTTGAAGCGCATCCAATCATAAACAAAAGTTGCCGGACCTGACCCCAAAACCGGATTTCCTTCGAGGGTTTTCTGCACCACCGCCCAAGAGGACGGCCAGGACGGCCTGACTTCGATACTTCCGGTTCCGAGATATGAAACAACCGCCGATGAAAGGGCGGGAACCTGCATGAAAAGGAGCGTAAGCAAAATCGCCAAAAATACAGCGCGAAAAATATTAATGTGCCTCGGCTTCAAAGAAAAAAGGTAAGCCGCGGTTATCAGCAAAAATACCAAGGACATCCTCCAGACAAGATTATTGCCGGCCGAAGCAAGAACGGCAAACGAGAGCGCGTACAAACTTAAAAAGATCCAGCGCAGGCGGGTCTCGCTCAAAGTCTCAAAAAGAAAAACGGCAAGAAGTCCAGTGAGACTGAAAAACACCGCAAACTCCGTCCACGACCCGAAAAGGTTCGAGACGGCCGAGGGAAAATTAATTCCCGCAAAAACATTGAAGCCTAAAAATACGCGCAAAAACTGAAAAACAAAAACAAGAAAAGCGGAAGTAAAAAAGAAAGAAAACCACAAAAATACTTTTTCGGAAGAATTCAAATAAAAATAAGCGATGTAGGCGGCTAAAACGAACATTATTACCGCAAAAAAACCAGACGGGTCTTCCGACAGCTCAAAAAATGAAACGTGCGGGCTAACCGAAAAAACGCCTGATACCGCCCAAACAACGGGCATGAGCACCAGAGCCAGCGCCAAATAATTTTTAGGAAGAACAACCGACCCCGAGTTAATGCGTCCGATAAGCCAGCAGAGGAAAGAAAAAATAATTAAAAAATACGATAGAGCGATTTTGTTCGTGTAAAGAGGGTTTGAGGTTATCGGCAAAACCCAAAGGGGCAGAAACAGTCCCAGCAAGTACAATGCCCAGAGACCGGCCTTGTCCCAAAAAGAAGCATTAAAAAAACTTTTGGCAAGAGCACTTTCATCCATATTCAGATAAGATAACACGAGCCGATTTGACTATCAAAAGCGCCTTATGCACAATAAGGTAATGGGACGATACATGACCATCAAAGAAGCGGCTAAATACCTTGGAGTGTCCTCTCTGACTCTCCGAAATTGGGACAAGCGCGGAAAGCTGGTCGCGGTCCGCCACCCGGTCAACAACTATCGTCTATATACATATTCGGACATAGAAAAGTTTTTAAAGAGTTTTGAAGGCCGAAGGCCGAGAAAACTTAAAGTAAGGCTCATAGAAGACTAAAAACACCCCGCTTTCGCGGGGTGTTTTCGATTGCGCGTCCGTAAGCCGAATTCTGTTTTATGCGGTCATTTATCTGCCCCGCAAATTACTCTGCGGGATCAAGCGGCACAAATCCCGATAAATCGGGAAGTACGGCCTTGCACCAAGCGGGGTTTGCCATCAGCAATAAATTGCTTTATTGCGAACTGCGATAGTCCGATGAGCCCCAAAGGGACATAAAAGACACTCGCAGACTTTTCACCTTTTACCCCGCAATTGCGGGGCTAGTATTGTCTCTGTGACACTTTCCCTAATCGCGTGTTACCACGCGACCGATGGACGTTATCCATCGCTTGCTTCTTTAAAATAAATTTTAAAGGGTGTTCGGACTTTCCTCTGCCAAAATTGTTTGAGCGAAGCGAAATTACAATTTTGAGCATCCTGAGCGAAGTCGAAGGACTACTCCTCCGCAAGCCAGGAGTTCTCAATTTTGTACTCGCCTTTGACGAACAAAATTGGAAGCAACCACTCAACACACAACCTACTTATGTATAGCACGCCTCGCGCCAAAAGTCAAATTGAAACAAGTCAGACTTGTTTCAACAAATAGCAAAAACTCGGTTTACAACTCCTGTATCTCGCAAACGCCCGAAACGCACGCCAGTTCTTTGGCGCCCGAAGTCGTATCGTCTTTTTCGTAAAGAACGATCTGGGAAAAATCTATGGCCGGAAAAGTTTTTTTCATTTCGTCATAACGCTCTTTGGTTATGGCCTCATAGGGCGCAAGCTGATAAACGGTTTCCTCTCTCGGCAAAAAAGATAGCCCGCCCAAAATATCCCAATTTCCGTAAAGCCAGTGCGCAACATCAATCCATTCTCCGTCTCCCACCGAAATCGTGACCGACGGATTATGCTCGGTATAATTTTGCTTGACCATTTTCCAGTGCTCAAGCTGGGTAATGGCCGAAACGTCGTCGCGGAACTTCGCGCTTTTCGGAGCTTTGACCGGAAATTCTATGACATAAGTGTTGGCCGACCCAGAGGCCTGCCCGACTTCGGGTTTGTAAGGAACTTTTTGATCTTTAAGCATCTGAAACAGGCTGTCGGTCGCCGATATTCTTATGCGCCTGATGTAATATTCGGAGTGCCTTGGATGCATTCCCGACGACGCGTCAACTAATTGCGAAACGGTCCCCGACGGCTTCACGCAGGTAATGGCGGTTGACGGCGCCACACCAAAGCGGGCAGCGTAAATTTTATTTACCCTTCTGGCTTCGGCCAAAAGTTTTTTTAAAACCTCGGGGTCGCGCACCGCCTGGGAATCCCACTGGCCGGTCACAGACACTCCCAAAAGCCTTTCTTCGTTGCAATTTCTTTTCCACTCTTTCGAAAGAAGCGGGAAATCGGTAAGCGACGACTGATATGTGCCAAGAATCGTAGCAAGCCTTGCTTTACGCATCAGCGTATCTTCGGTGTCTTCCTGCCTTGCGACAATTTCTGTCAGGTTACAAAACTCCTTGCTTCTTAAAATTATCTCACCGCAGGGATTCGTTCCCCATGTCGGCTCATCGTCTTTTAAAACCTTCCACCGCCGAGCAGGCACTTGATGTTTAAGTCCTCCGCGGTTGAAAATTCCCCGCTCTCCCGTGCCGCTTTTGGCCAACGCCAGCCACTCTTCCATAAACTGGGTGGCTGAAGGTTTTTCGTTGTAAACGGTGGAATTGTTTGCAAGGCTTCTTTGCGGATCTTTTATATAAAACTGGCCTTTCTTGGCATCACGCATTTCAATATCGTCAAAATCGGACAGGGAAATAAGCGCGCTTCGTCTTACACCTCCCGAAACAACAATGTCGCCTATTTTGCAGATTATGTCGTGAACATCCAGGTTGGAAAGCCTGCGACCCTGACGCGCCAAAATTTTTCTTCGGGTAAAATCCATCAAGTCCCGAAGCGGGCCCGGACCGCTTGAGCGTCCGCCCATTGTTTTCAGCCTCGCTCCCTCCGGACGCAGTTTGGAAAAATCAAAGTCAACGTCCTTGCCCGTAAACCAAGTCTTTAGTCCTGCGGTTAAAGCGTTGCACCAGCCTTCCTTGCTGTCATGAACAATATGCGCCGGCAGTCTTTCTCCGGTCTGTTTTTTTATCTGGGGCAGCTGCTGGGCGGTTTGGGACTCAATAGAAAAACCTACGCCCGCCCCGCACATTGAAACGTACATTATCTCGGCAAAATCTTCTATTTTTGTCGGAGCTATATATGAACAGTTGTAAGCTGCCACATTCGTGGCTTTAGCCGCTTCACCGGCCGACCACATTAATCGCATCGACGGCATGACCTCCTGTCTTAAAACGGCATCGTGTATTTCCTGATATTCTTCTGGCGACAAAGCGTCGTCGAGATTCTCGCGCATAAAATTCATATAGCGATCAACTGTTTCAATCCAAGTCTCCCGCCTGTTTTCTTCTTCAATCCATCTGGAATAACTGCGGTAATAAACAAACTCGGAGAGCGAATTTCGGAAATATTTTTTTGATTCACGAACCAATTTTTTAAGGACGGAGGGAACTTTTCTTGTTTTCTCTCGGATCTCCGATCTTTTTTGCCTGTAAAGTATGTACGCTTTGGCCACGCGCGGAAAATCCATCAAAATTAGATTGCTTTCAACGATGTCCTGGATGTCCTCGATTCCGGGCGTTCCTCCTTTTGAATATTTTTTTTGCAGTTCTTTTACGACGGATTCCGCTACCCGATAAGGATCGTTCTTCAAATTTCCTTCGCCCGCGGCCTCCATGGCCCGCGATATCGCGCTAATTATGCGCGACGCATCAAAGGGAACCACTCGCCCATCGCGTTTGCGGACCTCTTTTAAAACCGGGCCCGAAATTATTTTTGGAGCAAGCTTCCCGCCCGCCCTAGCTTCAACTGGAGGCATTTGGTTAAGAGTAAAGTTAATTTTATAACCGACACTTTTAAGTATAGCTCCGGCGCAATCGGGCTGTCTTGTGGAAAAAGGTTAATAAAAGCCCCCGATACGAAGTCGGGGGCTTGAAACTCTAAGGGAGAACCTTAATGACGACCTTTTTCAGGCCGTCTTCAGCCATTCCTATCTTTAGGGCGGCGGAACGCGACAGGTCAAGAGATCTGCCCCTAATATACGGACCTCTATCTTTCACGGACACAACAATCATTCTGCCATTTTCGGGATTAACAACCATAATCATCGTACCTAACGGCAAAACACGGTGAGCGGCAATATCTTCATACATATCAAACACTTCGCCGTTGGCCATTTTCCGGCCGTGAAATCCGGGTCCGTACCAGGAAGCTAAAACCAAAACCGGTCCGGGATTAACCTTGAGGGTCATGCCGGGCCTGATTATGATGGAATGCAAATCGTTTATGGACATTACATCTTTTACCGTCGTGCCATAAGCGCGGGCTATCGACCAAAGGGTTTGTCCGGCAGAAACTTCGTGACTGACTGCACCTTCTGCCTTCATGATAGGGGGTACGGCCAAACACAAAATCAAAACCGCCGGCGCAATACGAAGCAAGAGAACATTCGTCCTCATTTTCTGTTTCTCCTCTGGGTTGAAAAGAACTTCCCGCCGATTTTAACTATCAAATGATAGCACTAAAAACAAAATAAATCAATAGGGTTTAAAATATTGAGTTCTGTTATTTTTTTGAACGGCGCAAAAACGCCGGAACGGCTTCCCAATCGTTGTCTCCAAGCTCCTCTTTTTTGTTGTTATTCAAAGTTGCACCGTTCAAGACGGAGTTTTTATCCTTGTCGTTTTGAAAAAGCTTCTGGATTCTGCCTTCGGAAGGAAACCCCGAGGCGATTACCGTTATTTTGAACTCCCCTTTTTTCAGGCGGTCGTCGTGAAAGGCTCCGAAAATAACTTTGGCGTCCTTATCAATCGCTCCGGTGATGGTGCGCGCGGCCTCCTGTATCTCCCACATGGTCATGTCTTCTCCTCCCGATACCGCGAATAGCACCCCTCTTGCGCCGTCAATGGACATGTCCAAAAGAGGAGAACTTATGGCTTCTCTGGCGGCTTCCTCGGCTCTTTTTTCTCCGGAAGACTTTCCAATGCCCATTAAAGCCGATCCGGAATTGGACATAATCGCTCTTACGTCCGAAAAATCAACGTTTATTATTCCGGGCATCGTGATTAAGTCCGATATCCCCTGAACAGCTTGGCGCAAAACATCGTCGCACATGGCAAAAGCCGAAAGAAAAGAGGTGTTCTTGTCAACAACCGCGAGCAAGCGGTCATTTGGAATGACGATCATCGCGTCTACGTTGTTTCTAAGTTTGGTCAAACCCTCTTCGGCAATCTGAATTCTTTTAAGACCTTCAAAAGCGAATGGTTTGGTGACAACCGCGATGGTTAGAATTCCGGATTCTTTCGCGACGGAAGCGATCACGGGCGCTGCTCCGCTTCCGGTTCCTCCGCCGAACCCGCAAGTTA
>MHMQ01000015.1 GCA_001819395.1 Candidatus Niyogibacteria bacterium RIFCSPLOWO2_01_FULL_45_48 | reverse complement strand
TCCTGCCTTAAACTAATTCAGCTGCACGAAGGTTCGGTTTCCGGCTCCGATTCTTTTGGCGAGGACAGGATCATTATACAGGCCGAGATGCCGCTTCGCGAACTTATGCGCGATTTTTTTGACGAATTGAAAAGCGCGACCTCGGGTTACGCCTCGTTTTCTTATGAGCTCGGCGCATATAGAGACGCCGATGTCGTGCGAATGGACATATTGGTTCATAACGACAGGGTTCCGGCTTTCAGCCGAGTGGTTTCGCGTTCCCGGGCGGAGCGCGAGGCCAAAGACGCGGTTGAAAAGCTGTACTCTATTTTGCCTCGGGAGCTTTTCGCCATGAAAATCCAGGCCTCCGCTCTCGGACGCATTATTTCTTCGCGGACTCTGCCCGCGCTTAAAAAAGACGTTACCGGTTACCTGTACGGCGGAGACAGAACGCGTAAGATGAAGCTGTGGCAAAAGCAAAAAAAAGGAAAAAAACGCCTTAAAGAATTCGGGCGTGTGGATATCCCTCACGACGTTTTTATTAAAATGATTCGCAGAAGCTAAACCGGCTAGAAAACTGTTAGGAGCGGAATAATAAGATAAGCAACCATGCCTATTATGGCCAAGACGCTTATGACCGTCCAGATCGCGCCGTATTTTTTCTTGTGTTTCGGGCTTAAAAACATACAGTTATGATATAATAAAACAAAATGCGGAAATTTCAAAATCAAGATCCGGTTCGAAAAATTATTTATTCATGGCCGGCCATATTTGTTCTTTTTTTGGCCGTTGTATTTTTGGGGAAATCGGCTATCAATACCCATTTTAATGCCTCTCTCACTCGCGCGACGTATCTTGACGTAAGAAGCAAACACGAAGATCTGTTGGTAAAAAAAACGGATCTCGAAAAACGCCTGGATTATCTTTCGAGTGCCTATGGTCTAGAAAGGGAGTTGAGACGGAAATTCGGTTTGGTCAAGCCCGGTGAAGAGCTGATGATAATAGTCGATCGTCCGCAGGAAAATGAGCGGCCTGTAGACGGGGACAATCTTTCGGCGTTCTTCAGCGGGGTGGCCGGTCTTTTCGGCGGTCTGTTTGGTTTTGGGCGATGAGTTTGAGATTTTACACTCTATTATTATTTTCCGCTACTGCCGTCATTTTTATTTCCGTTTCGAGTTTCGGTTTGTATCCGGTAATAAGCGTAAACGGAAGTTTGGTTTGGGCAAAAAATTATTACGGCCTCACCGCCGGATTTAACCGTTATAACGGCGCGGCCGATGTTCTTGTCGATGAAAAACCTGCAGGCAGAGGAATGATAATGTCTTTGGTTGCCGACGAAATCGTGCTGGAGGAGTTTCGTTTGCGCGGTTTTAGCGAGAACGACGCCCAAAAAAGAGTAGACGAGGCTCTTCAAAAAGACGGCGCCAATTTAAGCGAGGCTTCCGCCAAACTTTATGGCTGGACCCTCAAAGACCTGAAAAGATTCTCGCTTCTTCCGCAAGCGCGCCAAGACTTGATCTACGAGGCTCTGCAAAAAGAGGGGGTTGAATTTGGCGCGTGGCTTTCCGGCAGACTTGCAAAATCGGACATAAAAATATATTTTTTGCCGTATAGATGGCAGGACGGCCAGTTGGTTGAAAAGTAAAAACGCGAGATTGGTTTAGTGGCAGAACGAGTGCTTCCCAAGCATTAGGCAGGAGTTCGATTCTCCTATCTCGCACAAAAAGTGTTATTATATATTTAAGGTGTTATAATATATTTATGGATTTTAAATCTTTGTTAAAAATATTGGCGCTGGTCGCTGTTTTGGCCGTCGTTTCGTGGGTTTACTATTTTTCCAAGCCGGCCGAGCCCTATAAAATAACCGTCGGCGCCGTCGGCAATTCTCCGCACACGCTGATTTATACCGCGATGGTTGACATGGGAATAGATAAAAAACACAATCTGGAACTGAATTTAAAATATTCTTCTCCGGGTGAGGTGGAGCGGCAGGCGAGAGACCGCGAGGTGGATGTCGGCGCGTCTAGCCTATTTTCAATCGCCCAGGACAATCTGAAAGGATCCAAATTAAGAATTTTTGGCCCGCTTTTTTACTCGCCGAACGTTTTGGTGGCCAGGACCGATTCGCGTTTTATGACCGTTGGAGACCTGCCAGGAGCAAAACTCGCCGTTCCGCCGAAAGTCAGCGCGGCATACGCCAGTTTGGATTTGGTCGCAAGAAAAAATGGTGTTTCAATTGAAAAGGAAACGATTATCCGTTTTGGAAACCTTGCGGAAACAGCCGGCCTTTTGACTAGGGGTGAAGTAAATGTCTCCCTTTTCAGCTGGCCGGATGTCGCAAACTTTTTGGTTTCGGTAGAATACAGAAGTTTGGGAGGGCTAAGCCCCTTGTGGACAAAAAGCGTCTCAAGACCCCTTTCTTTTATAGGCCTTACCGCTTATCAAGATTGGATTGGCGCAAATCCTAAAGCCGCACGCGCTTTAGTCGCGGCGATTATTGAAACAAACAATTATCTCAAAAAAAATCCGGACGCAATCGCGAAATATAAAGAAGAGCTTGGGTTAAAATCTGACGCGGCCCTTGCTTTGGCCGTTCAAAACATACCGGAACTTCTGATGAATTCGTGGGACGACAAAGATGTTGATGATATTAGGTTTGTAATCGGCGACATGGTAAAGGAGGGTATTTTAAGCTCCGAACCGGCGGACGACTATTTGGTGAAATTGGAGCAACTTTGAACATCTTTTCTTTTTGCGCGAAATCGTTAAACTATTTTTAGGATTGCCGAAGTAGCTCAGCGGTAGAGCAACTCTTTCGTAAAGAGTAGGTCGTGGGTTCAAATCCCACCTTCGGCTCCAATTGCCGAAACGGCAATTTTTTGTTAGAGTTATAAAATGGCCGACATTTCCGAAGAGATTAAGAGTCTTGAGAGTGAGATGCAAGACCCTAATTTCTGGAACGACAAAGACAGGGCGCAAGAGGCGATAAAGAAACTAAGCGCTCTTAAAGAGCAATCCAAGACCGGCGGCAAATACGACAAGGGCGACGCTGTTATCTCAATTTATTCCGGAGCCGGAGGGGATGACGCCGAGGATTGGGCTTCAATGCTTCTTGAAATGTACCGCAGATTTGCCGAAAAAAGCCGTTGGCAGGTCGTTTTGTTACATCATCACAAAAACGAAACTAGTGGAACTAAAAATGTCACGTTTGAGGTTGTCGGAAAATCGGCTTATGGCCGTTTAAGAGGCGAGTCCGGAGTTCATCGTTTGGTGAGAATTTCTCCTTTTTCTGCACGCAAACTCCGCCATACCTCATTTGCCCTGGTTGAAGTGATGCCGAAATTAGTGCATAAAGAAGATATAGAGATAAAATCGGACGAAATAGACGTGCAGTTCGCGCGTTCTTCGGGTCCCGGGGGGCAGAATGTGAATAAGCGCGAAACGGCGGTGCGCATAATCCACAAACCGACCGGAATTCAGGCCCATATAGATTCAGAAAGATCGCAAGCGCAAAACCGCGAAAGAGCGCTTGAGCTTTTGCGCTCAAAACTTTACCGCAAAAAAGAAGAAGAGGAAAAAAAAGAAATCCAGTCCTTAAAAATAACAAGCAAAAGCAAAGGCACGGCTGAATGGGGGCACCAGATCCGATCTTACGTTTTGCACCCGTATAAAATGGTAAAAGACCACCGCACCGAAGCTGAAACCTCAAATGTGGAGGCCGTGCTTAACGGGGAACTGGACGAATTTATAGAAGCCGAACTAAAAATTTAAATGATTTATTTTGATAAAGTTTCAAAAGTTTACTCACCGACGTCCATCGCGCTTGAAGACGTCAGTTTTTCGGTTGAGCCAAAAGAATTCGTATCTATAGTCGGGCATTCGGGCGCGGGCAAGACAACTCTTTTAAAAATGCTTCTGGCCGAAGACAAGCCGACTTCGGGCAAAGTTTTTTTTGAATCAATAAACGTTCACGAGGCATCACGCGACGAACTGCCTAAAATCAGGCGCAGAATCGGCTCGATTTTTCAGGACTTCAGACTGCTTCCGACAAAAACCGCCTATGAAAATATAGCCTTCGCAATGGAGGCCGCTGGCGCCACTGATGAAGACGTGGAAAACGACGTTCCGCAGGCTTTGGAGCTTGTTGGTCTTGTGAACAAGGCTTTGCACTTTCCGCATGAGCTTTCCGGAGGCGAAAAACAGCGGGTGGCCATTGCCAGAGCCATAGTCAATCATCCGGAAGTGATTTTGGCCGATGAGCCGACAGGAAATCTCGACCCGATAAACACAAAAGAGATCGCCGAGCTTTTAAAAAAGATAAACAACCTTGGAACCACGGTGATGCTTGCTACGCACAATCATGATGTGGTGAACTCTTTGGGGCGCCGTGTAATAACCTTGGACAAGGGCAAACTTGCGCGCGATGACAAAAAGGGCCGTTATATAATATAGTTAAAACATGCGTTTCATGAATGTACAACTTAGGAGGGCGATTAAAGAGGGGATTATAAATTTCTGGAGGAACGGTCTTGTTTCGGTTGCGGCAACCCTGGTGATGGTCTTGGCGCTTTTCGTAATCGGCTCTCTTCTTTTTTCAAATGTGCTTTTGACATCCGCGCTTTCCAGGATTGAAGAAGAGGTTGACATAAGCGTCTATTTCAAAAAAGAAGCCGCCGAGGATGAAATTTTAAGCGTCAAATCCGCCCTTTCTCAGCTGCCGCAAGTTAAAGCCGTAACGTATGTTTCGGAGGACGAGGCTCTTGAAAGATTTAAGACAAGACACACCGCAAACGCCCTAATCACCCAGTCGCTTGATGAACTTGACGACAATCCTCTTCAGGCAAGCTTGAACATCAGGGCGGGCGATACCGGCCAATATGAAGTTATAGCCAGGTTTTTGGATTCGAGCGCGTATTCAAAATTGATCGACAAAATAAATTATTTTCAAAATCAGGTGGTCATTGAACGGCTCTCCGGATTTTTGGCTGCGGCGCGCGCGGTCGGTTTCGGAGCGACGCTTGTTTTTTCGCTCATTGCCATGCTCGTTGTTTTCAACACTATACGCCTCGCCATTTATACCTTAAGAGATGAAATAGCAGTGAAACGCCTGGTTGGCGCGACCAGCCGGCATGTCCGCGCGCCTTTTGTGGTTGAGGGCGCGCTTTACGGCGCGATTTCGGCGGTTGTATCGATTATAATTTTTTATCCCATAACCATGTGGCTTGGTCCGGCGTCGGTCAGATTTTTTGGCGGGCCAAATCTTTTCGACTACTACCTCTCGAACTTTTTTGAAATATTTTTGATATTGTTCGTAATGGGCGTGCTTCTGGGCGTCATTTCAAGCTCCGTCGCAACCCGCAGATATTTGAGGGTTTAGCGGTTGCGTTCTTTTCGGACGAAAAGAAAAGTGCCGATAAATAAAAATATAAAAAATAGCGCAAGCATCACCAAAATATCGGTGGTTACGCCAAAAGCCGTCACTTTGGAAAGTTCCGGAGAGCCGGAGTAATAAGCGTATCTGACAACGTCAACGGCGTATGTCAAAGGCGCGATTTTTGAAAGAAAAGCCAATATCGGCGGGAAGTTTTCAACGGGCGCGAAAACCCCGCTCAAAAATATCTGGGGAAATAAAACAAAAGGGAAAATCTGCGCCATTGTGCGCTGTGAGCCGACATTGGCAAGTACCATAACCCCGAAAGCGCCCCCGAAAAAACTCGCCGCAAGCCCCGCCGGAATCAAAAGAGAAAGAATTTTCGCGCTGAACTCAACTCCGATTATAAACCCGAAAATAAGTATGCCCGCAACCTGAATTGAAGAAACAAGTGTTTCGCCCAAAATTTTTCCGAAAATTATTGAATAGCGCGAAACGGGTGCCACAAACAATTCCTGGCTGAAGTCTTCTTCGCGGTCTTGTATTAAAGAAATCACGCCCGCGGCGCTCGATTGGAAAAAAACTTGGGCGAAAACGCCGGTAAAAACGAATGTCAAAAAATCAAAGCCAAGACCTTTGCCGATATTCGCGTTCAAGCTTCCTCCGAGCACCCCTATAAATATGACCGGAAAAACAAGCCCCGCAAGAATTCTGATTCTGTCTCGCAGAAGTTTGGTCAGGTCCCTGAATGCGATTGTTAAGACGGCATTAAGCTCTCGCATACTCGTTTGTGATTATTTCTAAATAGGCTTCCTCAAGCGACTTTTCATGGCTTATATCCCGCGGAGTTCCGTAAGCGACTATGCGCCCGTGATTGATTATGCAGACGTGATCGGCCGACTCGGCCTCTTCCAAATAATGCGTGGTTAAAAAAATAGTTGTTTTGTCTTTTTTGCGAACATCCTGGAGATAGCTCCATACGTTTTTTCGGCTCAATGGATCAAGTCCGGTTGTCGGCTCATCCAAAAATAAAACCCGCGGATTATGCATAAGTCCGCGAACAATTTCCAGTTTTCTTTTCATCCCGCCCGAGTACGATTTAATCGGTTTGAAAAGGTCGCGCCCGAGCCCCACGACATCGGCGAGCTCCGCAAGTCTTTTTTTATAGTCTTTGGACATCAGCGAATAAAACGGCCGGAACGAGTGGAGGCCGTAAAGGCTCGCGTGAAATCTTATGTTTTCTTCCGCGGTAAGGTTTTTGTCCAGACTGTGGTTTTGAAAAATGACGCCTATTCTTTGTCTGACCTCTTTTTCGTGCCTGTCCAAATCAAAGCCGGCTATTCGCACATCACCGGCCGTTTTTGAGAGCGTGGTTGTGAGAACCGATATGGTCGTGGTTTTACCCGCGCCGTTCGGGCCCAAAAAGGCGAAAAATTCGCCCTCCTCAACCGAAAACGAAACGCCGTCAACCGCGTTTTCATCCGCCTTTTTATAGCGCTTAACAAGGTTTTTGACCTCTATAATGGGAATCATGCCGAACTATATCCCTCCGCTGGCTCCTGGAATTTTCTCCGGACCTTGGTTGGAGTGTAGTTTTATAAAGTTTCTGATTCGTTTAACCGGAAGATCGCCGTTTTCGATGTTGAATTTATCCAAGCGCCCCCATGACGCAAGCGCGATGTCGGTGTCGTTCGCGTCTCTTGGCGTGATTATTACTTTTGCCGCCGCGAATTGTTTTAGTTCCTTCTTGATTTCTTCGGACACTCCCGGATGAAATGAAATCCAGACATCCCCATGTTCAAGATTGTGGATTATGTGCTGGTCGGGGATGGTTTCGGAACGAAATCCGGAGCGGGCAGTTTGGCTGTAATGCGGTCCCGATGTCGGAGGGTTTGAATTATATTCGGGAAGCAGCGAGCCTACGGCGACATGGCTTTTCTCGTCCATGAGCGGAATTTCGACGCTAAAATCCTCGCCATCCGGCGCAAAATTTTTAAAAAGAAAATACGCGCCGTAACCCAAAACGGCCAAAATAATCGCCGCTATGGCGTATTTTTTAACTTTGCGCGTAAAAATTTTGCGCCTCAATGCCTCGCGTTCTTCTTCTCTTCTGGTTTCCCTAGCCTCTTTTTTTGACTGATACGCCTGTTCTTCCATAAAAGTTTATATTACATTATTTCACAAAAAACAATTTGTGCAAATAGGGGTTTTTTACAATTTAAAAACCCCCGGCAATATCGGGGAGTTTTTAAAACATTCGTTAAATAATGCCCGAATTACATCGCCGACGAGCCCGACATGCACTCTTTGCAGTTCTTGAAATGGGTCGCAACTTCGTAGATGGCCGAAAGGCCGACCAAGACGTAAATAACCCTTGAAACCGCGGCCATCTGTCCGCCGAAAAGCGATCCGATTTCCCAGTTAAAAAGGGCTAACGCTGCCCAGTTGAGGCCTCCTACGACCAAAAGCAGAAAAGCTATTTTATGAACAAATTTCATTTTGTTTTTTTAAATCATATTAACTCGACCTTTGCTTAAATTTCCGTGTATTCATTTTAACTTTTTGGCTCCAATTACACCAAAACACTTATTAACATCCCTTTCCTACACTGGCATTTTCCCTGTCTGCCGACAGGCGGGCCTGTCTGCTAATATATATGTATGAAATACGCCGGTTTTGCCGTTTTATTCTTATTCTTATTTTTTATACTGTTCTCCGCCGTGCCCTTGGGCGCTTTTGCCGCTACGCGCTCGCTTTATTTCGGACTTTCGGGCGCAGATGTCACCGATCTGCAAAAATCCCTAATTAAAACCGGATATCTGGCAGACAGATACGCTACAGGATACTTCGGCGCGCTGACTGAAAATGCCATCAAAAAATTCCAGTGCAATAAAGAAATAATTTGTGCGGGCTCAAGCGCTTCGGGCTACGGCGTTTATGGCCCGCGGACACAATCAGCGATGGCTACGGCCATTCCCGCAAGCAGGCAGGCTTTCTCGGCAAACGGCAGTCCGCTTACCGGGCCGGCCACGGGGGCCTTTGAAATTTCAGGCTGGATACCCTACTGGCGCTCCGCTACCGGAACCCAAGACGTCCTCCCGCATTTATCACAGCTTACAGGCGTCATGCCTTTCGGCTACAGCGTAAAAAGCGACGGCACGCTCGCAGACACCGCGCGACTCACCGAGGAACCGTGGAAGAGTTTTATCGCAATGGCCAGACAAAATAAAGTAAGAGTGATACCGACTGTAATGTGGGGCAACGGCGCCAACATTCACAAGATATTGAGCAATACCAAAACGCGAATAGCTCTTGAAGACGAGATCGCGAACTTAGTAAAGAAAAATAATTTTGACGGCATAGACATTGACTTTGAAGCCAAGCGCCACGAGACAATAAATTATTTCTCAACTTTTCTAAAAGGCCTTTATCAGCGCATGGGCAATAAATGGGTGTATTGCACGATTGAGGCCCGCATGCCTCTTGAAAGCCGATACAGCCCGGGCGCCGTCATTCCTCCCGACGCCAGAGACTACGCGAACGATTACGTGGAGATGAATAAATATTGCGACAGGGTGGAGATAATGGCCTACGACCAAGGCACGATAGACACGCGCTTAAACGGCATACGTCCCGCGCCATACGCGCCGACTGCCGATATTGAGTGGGTTGAAGAATTAGCGACGCTTGCCTCCCAAAACATCTCAAAAAACAAATTGATAATCGGCATTCCCACATATGGCTACGAATACAAGGTAACACCCGTATCAAACGGCAAGCACGAATACAAAGTGTTATGGCCTTTCAACCCGACATACGCCATAGAAATTGCGGAGAAACTCGGCATCACGCCGGCCCGTAACGAAGCTGGGGAAATCGGATTCACTTACGACCCGAAGCTTCTGGAGGAAACCGCTCCTTCAAGCGATGAATCCACCCAAACCCAGCAGACTATCGCTTCGTCCTCCGTGGCAGAAAATGAAAATTCGCAGGCAAGTGTCAGCCAGCCGTTCAATTATCTTTCGTGGAGCGATTCTAGGGCCGTTGCCGACAAAGTCGCTCTTGCGAAAAAACTCGGAGTGCGCGGCGTTGCCATATTTAAATTTGACGGAGGCCAGGACCCGAATATTTGGGGAGTGCTGAAATAAGAAGCAGGCAAAATACGTGTTCCTTTAAATATTATTCCTCGCCTGGCCGAGTTTAATTGAGCCAATAATAAATAGGTTGGCAACAAACGTATAAACTGGGAATGAAAGCAAAGTCCAATTCCAACCACCCACAGCAAATATGGCAAAAAAACCGCCGAGCATTGTAAAAATCCATGCGATGATCGGCTCCGTTGTCGGGTGTTCGTATGATTTCAGAATCGTCAAAAATGCGCCTATGGCATCGATGAAAATAGCGAAAAATAATGCAATTGCCGCCTCTTGCGTGATATACCACAAAATCAAACCAAGACCGGCGATGCTTAACGCCAACTTATCTCTTTTTGACACACCGCCCATTCCGTATTTTATAGAAAACAAGAATATAGAAATATCACCGACTGTCTGGATGCCAGGGAGCCACAAAGAATAGCGAGCGCCCTTTGAGAGCTGCGAGAAAAACGCTATCCCGCCGAGGGCTGACCATATGAACCACGACGCGCGTTCAGGCTTGGCTTGGCCTCTGAATATAGAGATAACATAGGGAATAAAGGAGCATGTAATAAAAATCCCCGAAAGATAGCCAAAATATTGAGTCATGTTTTATTTTAGCACCCTGATCTAAAAAACCGCATCAGCAAAGGTTGTTTCCCTGAGGTTGTTTCCCTGAGATTAAATCTCAGGGATTGTAATAATAATTTCAATACTTTTATAAAATTTTATTCAAATCACCGCCAAGCACCACCGGCCGCATTGCCTGGATTTCCTGCGCCATAAAATCGGTCTCGGGCGCGGGGTTTAGTAAAAATATTTTTTTGTCGAGAATGTGGGCAAACCCCATTTCGAGAAACGCATTGCCTCCTATGTAGTTTTTTATACCCCTTTTTTCGTGATTAAGGACTAAAATGGCCTCCGATTCGGAAATCAGATTATAATGCTTGCGAATCAGGTCATTTTCAATTTTTCTTTTAGCCCCCTCGTCGCCCCCCTCCTTAATATTTCCTTGAGCATATTTTTCACAGCCATCCGGCATAAAAACATTATGACCGAGCCCTTTTAACTTTTTTTCGGCGTCAAGCATCTCTTTCGCAAAACTCATGCTCCCGCAAATAGTGATTTTCATATTTTTATTATAGCATTTTGATGCGTCTTTGCTTCGGAAAATTTTATAAACCCAAAATTCTATTATAAAACTCGTATTTTTTTGTTTGATATTCTTTGTAAGACAAGTTTTTGGTCATTTCCTTAATTCCCTCGTATTCTCTTAATAAATCAGGGTTATTTTTAAGCAGACCAAAAACTCTAACTTGTGCTTTTGTGGTTTCGGCAGTCGGGTCAGTAAGCCAAACACTTACGCCGAAACCTTCTTTTTGAAAATCCCAGCCAATCGAGTTTTTGCCTCGTCTGGACGGCTCTCCAAATAACTTCTTAAAGTTATCAAAATGCTTTGGCTGTTCGGATTTTATGCAAAAAGCGTCTATATCAATGTCTTCTTGGCCCGAAATACCAAGTGGCAAAGAACCCAATAGTATAACTTTTAAATCGGGTTCAACCGATTTAATGTCTGCGATTATTTGCTTAGCAACACATAACCCCCTCGGATTAAATGGCTTTACTGCCACCTTTTGATTGTCGGGTATTGTTGCAAGATACTTGATTTGATCCTCGGTAAGCACAGAACTATATTAACAAAAATTTATCCAAGGTGGGCATGGTCGTTCCAAATCCATAATTTCCAGGGTTTTTCTTTTGTTTCGTCGTGTTTAAGAAGCGTGATGCCCGTATTATTTGTACGAAAAGCGCCCAAAATTTTATCACATTCGTCCGCGGTCAGTGTCTCGCCGAATATGACGTAGGAGAGAATGACGCGCAAAATCCAGCCGTGGGTGACAACCAAAATATTTTCTTCCGGTCGCGAGGCCAAAAAATCAAGAGTCGCGGACGCGCGATTTTTTAAGTCGTCAAACGTTTCTTCGTCGGAATGCTTAAATCCCGGTACTCCAAAATTTTTCTGTATGTGATCTCTCTCTTCAACAACCAGCGGGTCGTCTTTTGGCTTACCGACATGACTGCTCGGGATTATCCTCTCTTTGAAAAATTCAAAAGATTCAAAATCTTTACCGGTTTTTTCCGAAATTATCCGCGCTGTTTCCTGGGCGCGAACCATAGTGCTCGCAAACATCGCGTCAATCGGCAATTTGGCTGCGCGTTTCGCTGCGTACTCGGCCTGTTTGCGTCCAAGCTCGGTTAGGGGTGACGTTTCCGGCAGGCGTATGTCGCTGACGTTGCCCTCGCTTTCCCCGTGGCGGATAAAATAAATATTTTTTGCCATAACACAAGAATTTTAGCACGGAGTTTTTACCAAACCAACTTTTCGGCCGGCCGAATCAGGATGCTTTTTCAAAAATGTGCCGTATGACCTCATTCACATCCGGTTCGTCAATCAGAATGTCATCCACCGGTAGACCCGCGGACAGCAAAGAGGCGGCAACCGAAGGCGCGTCTTTTCGGAGCACGCTGATAATTGACCTGTGCGGACCAAGATATTTGAGCTTTCCGAAACGCGATAATATTTCTCGCCCAACCCCTTCCTTATTGAAGGTAACCGTGAGTCGTTTGTGAGGCGCGTATTTTTTAACGAGCTTATCAAGGGAACCGTCGTAGATAATTTTACCCTTGTTTATGATAATGATGCGCTCGCAAAGCTCTTTTATGTCTTCCATGTAGTGCGAGGTCAAAAGAACGGTCGTGTTCCGTTCCCGATTATATTTTTTAATGAATTCCCGGATGTTTTTTTGCGCCACTACGTCAAGTCCGATTGTCGGCTCGTCTAAAAACAGCACTTTCGGATTATGCAGGAGAGCCGCGATTAATTCGCATTTCAAGCGCTGTCCCAATGACAGTTTGCGCGTTTGCACGTTAAGAATTTTCCCGACATCGAGAACTTCGACAAGCTCTTCAAACTGGTCTTTGAATTCTTTGTCGGGCAGTTCATAAATGGCTTTGTTCAGCAAAAACGCGTCATAAGCCGGAAGGTCTTCCCAAAGCTGATTTTTTTGTCCCATTACAAGCGAAAACTGTTTTTGGTATTGTTTCTCCCGGCGATGCGGTATATGGCCCAGCACGGATGCTGTACCGCTTGTGGGCTCGATCAGCCCCGTGAGCATTTTCAGGGTCGTTGTTTTGCCAGCGCCATTCGGCCCGAGAAATCCGACCAGCTCGCCCTCTTCCATGGAAAATGAAATGCCGTCAACCGCCCGCGCGTGCTCAATGTTGCGCGCAAAAAAAGATTTCATCGAACCGACAAATCCGGGCTCTTTTCGGTAAAACTTATATGTGCGCGACAGATTATGAACTTCGATTATGGACATAACGTATATATCAAATTAAATACCGACACTTTCGTAACGTTTAAGCCCGCGCTTCCACACAAACGCGATGATTCCGTAAAGTATCACTATCCAAACCGCCTGCACGAAAATACCGTACAGACCTGTGGAAATATCCATTTTTTTAAGATAAAGCTGTGCCGGAACGAAGAGCGAATATCCGAACGGAAGCAAAAAACTTATCTGCGCGAATACCTCCGGCAAAAAAGATATCGGAAAAAGCCCGCCGGAAAAAATGCGCTTAATGCGGTCAATGCTTGAAGATATCCCGTCTGTTTCGTCCGTCCAAAACGCGATAAGGCCGACGAGATACGAAATCATAAATTCAATCACGAACGCAAAAATTGCCATAAGCGCGATTATTCCCAGATACAGGGCGTCGGTATTAAAAATTATCACGGGGAGGAAAAACAGCGTTATGAGAATAAGCTGGGTTATAACAGATATGAGCGTTGCCAAACTCGCGAATTGCCGCATAAAATTTGCGGCAAGATAGCTTATTGGGCGCACAAGGTAGGTTGAAAGCCTTCCGTGCTTAATGTCGTTCGCGATACGCTCGGACGCAAAGCTCCGGACGACCATGTTGAAAAGATTGCCGATTAGAAAATAGGTAATCATTTCCCGCAGTGTAAATCCGCGAAGCACATTCTCTCCGCTCGCGCTGTAAACCGATGTCCACAATACCAAAATGAAAAGCATTTCGGCGATCTCTCCGACCCGATATCCAAGGATTGTGGACCTGTATGTGAGCGCTCGCTGCCAATTTGCCCGAATAAGAGCCAGATATTTGTGCATAACAAAAATTTTAGCGCAAAATCACGCTTTTTGCGAGATGGGATTTAATTTATTAAATTTAGTTTCTTTTTGCGAGTCCAACTTTTGAGTTGGGATTCGCGTTTTCGAGCCCCGGCCAATGTTTTATGTTCTTCCGAATATTTTAAAATTATCGGGCGGCGGATTTTGGTGTAGTGCGCCCCCCGCTTTGATTCGCCGTGTTCTTTTAAACGTTTTTCTAAATTATTTGTACAGCCGATATAAAGAGATTTATCGGCGCATTCCAGGATGTAAATAAAATGGGGCATGAATAAAAAATTTAGGTATTCCCTCGCGCTGGTGCGTTATGTTGTCCCTCGGCTAACGCCTCGGGAAGCTGAATGTTTCAACCAAATTAAAATTTGGGAAACATTCGCTGCTGCGGGGCTTGGATTCGAACCAAGGTGACGACTTTCAGAGAGTCGCATCCTACCGCTAGATGACCCCGCAATATTTGAAATTATAGATTAAAATTCGATTTTTTCAATTAAAAAGCCCCCTCCGCGCGAGAGGGGGCTAGGCCAGCCAGAGGCTGGTGTTGGCCGGCATGGAGCCGGTCGGGTGTTCGGTGGTTTTCCTGTACTCCTCGTGTTCCCAAGAAAAATGACGGGAGCTAGGGCGGATGCATGGACAGCCTCCTTGAAGCTGTGGCAGACCGCAACCGCGCCATGCGTGGACGGGGGTTTGCGCATCTGCCGTGGCGAGTTGGGCCTTGGGCCCCGGCAAAAATGGGCGCCTGGAGAGATTGCCGGCTATGTAGCGCCCGCGGACAAAACCGGCAATGTTGCCCTATCTACGGCGGGTGCATATAGCTCCCCCTTATGAGTTATACGAATGGGTGTAAAGAACGACTCCGAAGCGTTTTTCCATTATATATCACAAAGACGGTGTTGTCAAGTACCCAAAAAAGTGCTTTGGTAAATGGCCGGAAAGTCGCTAGCAAATAAAAAATCCCCGGCGGACGCGCGGGGACAATTTTGGCTTTTCGGCCTACTCTTTCGGGAGTACGAAGTTAAGGATCCACGGGTTTCTCAAACGGAGGCGGATGCTCTTTCTTGCCCCCGCCATTTTCACTTGCTGGTCGTACACATCGGACTGCAGTTTATTGATATGTTCCACCAGCTTCATGATGGTTTCCGAGGCGCGGATTTCCGGATATTTCACAAGGTAGATCTGGACATTTTCCGGTCCGATCTTGTCAAATATCTTTTTTTCGTGTTCGGGGTATTTTTGAGCGAGATAGCCGGCAAATTCAGCGCTTAGGTCGTCGGCCTTTTTCTTGTAAACGCTCTCAATTTCCTGAAATTTCTTGATGTTTTCAATGTCAGAAAGCTGATAGTAATACTCAGCGCCGGTAAAAATGAAAGCAAGAAGAACAAAAATCATGCCGATCATGGCGAGTATGCCTCCGCCAGTGTCGTAATCTGTTTTGCTGCCCTCATTCTTTAATGTATTGTATCTGGAAAAACACATTGCGGCACAAACAAAAGCAA
The DNA here is from genome assembly GCA_001819395.1 of Candidatus Niyogibacteria bacterium RIFCSPLOWO2_01_FULL_45_48. Classification (GTDB taxonomy): domain Bacteria; phylum Patescibacteriota; class Minisyncoccia; order HO2-45-28; family HO2-45-28; genus HO2-45-28. The sequence goes on along the minus strand of MHMQ01000015.1, from coordinate 18,645 downwards.
ATACGGCAGTTCCGAGCATGAACATGTTGCGCCCCCTTCTTTTTGTGGGCCCAATTCAGGGCCCTTTTGAGAGTACTGCCTAATGGTCTTATGTCACATCGTGGGTAATCTTGTCAAGTTTTTTAAAAGACGCTACAATTAACCAAATGGCCAGAAAATCCCTTAAAATTATTTTGAAGCTTGCGGTTTTGGTTGCGATTTTGGCGACTGCTTTTTATTTCGCTCAAGTTTCGCGCGAAAACGAAATGGTTGCCGAGCTGGTATATGACTACGGATATTATGGCATTTTTGCGGTCGCGGTTATTTCCGGCTTCAATCTTGCCGTTCCCGTGCCTGCGATTGCCTTTTTGCCTCTTTTTCTGGAATCGGGCCTGAACTTCTGGTCAACGATAATTTTAATTACCATAGGTGTAACGCTCGCGGATTCCTTTACATATGTTATTGGGCGCCTTGGCCGCGAGGTCATAGACGATAAAAGAAAAATGATAATCGCGCTTGAGCGCGCCGGAGAGCGCCATTGGTGGGCGCCCATGACTCTGCTTTTTCTTTTTTCGGCCGTTGTTCCTTTGCCGAATGAAATTTTGGTAGTACCCCTAGGATTTTTGAATTACAGATTCGGGCGGATTTGGCCGGTTATTTTGGCCGGAAATTTTATTTTTAACTTTATTTACGCCTCCGGAGTTATAAATTTGTTTGAGTTGGTTTAATATTGGCTGATATGATTCTTACCACTCATGCCATAGCGGGCGCGGCTGTCGCAAGTTTGAATCCGGCGCGTCCCATTTCGGGATTTTTCGCGGGGTTCGTGCTCCACTTTATTTTGGATGCTATTCCTCATTGGGAATATGAAATAAAGTCCGGCTCGATTGATCCCACGGTCGCGGCAAATTTAGTTTTTGATAGAACCTTTTTTGCGGACATTTTAAGAATAGGGAGCGATTTTTCGCTCGGAATAATTTTATCGCTTGCTTTATTTTATTCGCCCCAGTCCGCTTTTGCCGTTTTGGCGGGCGCTGTTGGAGGCGTTACGCCGGACGCTTTGCAGTTTGTATATGGCCGTGTGCGCCGAGGTCCCATTGTATATTTGCAAAAATTCCATGAGTGGATTCACTCGCCGTACTTGAAATTAAGGAATATGCCCGCTTTCGGGATAACTTTGCAGATTTTGATCGTTGCCATAATAGTTTTGCTGGTTTATACTTACCACGGAAGATTTCTTTAAACGGAGGGCTGACCGGTGACGCAAAACAGAATTGACGCCGGAATTTTAAGAGGCGCGATTGAAAGGTCTTGGTGCAAAGACACTTGTAATGAGCCCAACAAGTGGTCAAAAGAAAATCCCGCGGGAGGACAGTGTGTTCCGACTGCGCTTGTGGTTCAGGATTTTTTCGGCGGGAAAATAATCCGGCTTGATTTATCAAAATCCGCTAATCCAAGAATAGCCGGTGTTCGCTCGCATTATTTCAATGAGATTGGCGGAAAAAGGATTGATTTTTCTGCCTCGCAGTTCTCTCAAGATTACTTTGAGGTCCAGCAGCTTTTGCAAAATTCGGGCAATGTCTCCGAACGCTCAAGGGAAGAATTGTTTAAGTCAGAGAATGTAAAAGCCCGATATCTGATGTTGCGGCTCGCGGTTGCTCGCGATCTTTCCGGATGTAATCCTCTTTTTAAAAACGCGGTTTATCGCAGGTGTTTGCTTCAGGCGTTTCAGTCTGATTGTGAAAAATCAAAATTCGGATGCGTTGCGAGACGCAAAGGGCGCGAGGTTGCCGCGGGTTTTAACCACAAGCTGGATTGTTTTAAGGATTGGTGCGAGCCGGAATGTATTCGCAAAAAAATTACATCCCGCACCGAATCAATGATAGGGTGTTGCGCTCATGCCGAGGAGGTCGCGCTGGTTTCGGTCAGAGACCAAAATATACATCCAGCGGAATGCGATTTTTATGTCGCCGGAATTTCAGAAAACGGGTTGGTTTTGGTCAAAGCCGAACCGGTTCATTCCTGCATTCGTTGTTCCACACAGTTTCTCATGCATCACGCGCAAAGGATACATGTTCCCTGTGACGGAAAATGGGCTAGGGTTTTAATAAGAGACGCGGTTCGGTCGGCCAAAAAATACGCTTTAGGCGAAAAGAAGGTTTAATCCCGAAGTATCGGGATTTTTCTTATGTTAGAATATAAAAATATGGAAAAAGTAAAAAATTCGCGAAGTTGCTAAAAATTAAAAACCAGAAATGAAGTTAACACTCATAAACGGCCGTTGACGAATGTTAATGATGAAAATTAATGGATTTTTAAAAATAATATGGATAAGAATAAAACAAAAAACAAACTAACCCCAGAACAATACCGTGTTATGCGCGAGAAGGGGACGGAGGCGCCCTTTTCGGGAAAACTTTTGCATGAAAAAAGAGAGGGGACTTTCAAATGCGCGGCCTGTGGAAATCCTCTTTTTTCGTCCGGTGCCAAGTTTGATTCGGGCACCGGCTGGCCCAGTTTTGACCAAGCGCTTCCGGACGCGGTTGAATTTAAAAAAGATAATGACGGCGGAATAGAACGAACCGAAGTCGTCTGCGCCAAATGCGAGTCTCATCTGGGACATGTTTTTGACGATGGGCCGAAAGACACGACAGGCAAGAGGCATTGCGTCAACTCCGTCTGTTTGAAATTTGAAGAGAAAAAGTAAGGGAACGTATGCCGAAAAAATTTACCAAAAATTTTTTGGCGAGTGAAGTTTTGAAATACTTGGCCGAAAATAAATTGATGAGTTTGGCAACATCAAGCAAAAACGGCGGGCCGTGGGCCTCAACCTTGTTTTTCGCTTTTGATAAAAATTTAAACATTTTATTTTTCTCTCGGCCCGACACAAGGCATTGCAAAAATATTCTAAAAAATCCGCGTGTTGCCCTGACCATAAATCAGAATTGGGGAGGACTTGGTTCAATAAAAGGTCTTCAAATCTCCGGCGTCGCTAGACGGCCCATGAAAAACGAATACAAAAAATATTACGCAATTTACAAAAAAAGATACAGCTGGGCCGACAAGTTTCCAGACCATGCTATATATGTAATAGAACCAACAGAGGTCCACTTCATAAACCAAGAGATTTTCGGCCACTTTTTCAGAGTAAAAATATAAAACCGCTTGTTTTGTTGTTTGTAATTTAAAATCCGACAAAATAAAAACGATCGTTTTTATTTTGTCGGATTTCGCAGACACAACTTTACACACTGCTTGTTCTTTACAAATACAGAAAGTAATGTTAAAATCGGCGAAAGGATCTTTGGAAATTTGAGAACTAAATATCGGAGGAAAGCGGGTGTCGGACAAGAACAAGCCCCAGTTTCGGCTGGATGAAGAAAAAAGCTCGGCTTTTAAGCTGATGGAAGAAACCGGAGAATCTATTTTTCTGACAGGCAGAGCGGGTGCGGGAAAATCCACTTTACTGACTCATTTCAGGCAGAATACCAAAAAGAGCGTGGCGGTCACGGCTTCCACCGGAATCGCGGCTATAAATGTAAGCGGACAAACACTCCATTCTTTCTTCGGCTTCGGCATTGATATTACGCCGGAAAAAGCGGCCGAAGGATGTCATCCTCGGCGCGGTGAACTGATAAAATCCGTTGACACGATCGTCATCGATGAAATTTCAATGGTGCGGGCCGATCTTTTAGATGCGGTTGATGCCAGATTACGCGTCTGCCGGGAAAACGATTCGCCTTTCGGCGGAGTCCAGATGATTTTTATGGGTGATCTTTACCAGCTTCCGCCTGTTTTGGAAGAAAAAGACAAATCGTGGTTTTCAAAACTTTACGACAGCCCGTACTTTTTTTCGGCGCGATCTTTCAAAAACGCCGGTGTCAAGCAAGTTGTTTTAAATAATGTCTATCGCCAGACCGAAAAAAAGTTTATTGATGTCTTAAATAAAATAAGGGTGGGAGAATTTTCGGAAAAAGATTTAGCCATGCTCAATAAACGCGTAAAATCGTCTATTTCCCGAAAGGCATTGAAAGGAGTTGTGTATCTGACAACGACAAACAATCTTGCCGAAAGCATAAACACCGAAGAGCTCACGCGGCTCAAAGGCGAGGCGAGAGCTCGACAGGGAATTATCATCGGAAATTTTCCATCGCACAGAATACCGGCGGCCCAGAATCTGATTCTTAAAGTAGGAGCGCAGGTCATGCTCTTAAATAACGATTCGCAGGGAAGATGGGTGAACGGCGACATAGGCACGGTGGTTGGATTTGGAGACATCGGCGTAGAGGTTGAAATTACCAAGCGCGGAACGCATACTCTGACCACTCACCGCTGGGACAATGTTGAGTTCGCTTACAACGATAGACTGAAAAAAATGGAAAGCGTCGTAAGGGGCTCTTACTATCAGTATCCGCTTAAGCTCGCTTGGGCTGTAACAATCCACAAGTCGCAGGGCCAGACGTTTGATAAAGTTGTAATTGATCTTGGAAAAGGGGCTTTTGCTCCCGGACAGGCGTATGTCGCTTTGAGCAGGTGCACTTCGCTTGGCGGACTGACTCTGCGCCAACCCGTCAGGCGGGAAGACGTTTTTATTGACGAACCCGTGGCCAGCTTTATGAGCGGCGCGGCTTAGTTTCGCAAACAACCCAAAAACCCGAGAGGAGGTGCTGATTGTCGGCGCGAAAGAGCGAGAGCGACCCAAAGAATTTCAGTTTTGACTTTGAAAGTTTGCCGGAAGATTTTGTCCTGGCAAAGCCGATTCAGCGCGAAGCTTACGATCCCGAAGTTTTAGAGGAACTTGAGAAAGAGGGACGGCTGATTATTACCCGCAAGCGAGACGGCTGGAAACTTTTTGCCCTTTTCAACAAAAAAGGCAAAGTCAGAATTTTTACCGACGGTCTACGCGACGTAAGCGACAGAGTGCCGCATATTGTCAAAGAGTTGGAAAGTTTAGGCTGGTCAAAGGCTCTTTTGGTCGGCGAAGGCGTGATGGTTATAAATGGAAAGGATGAACGCACGGCTGCCGCAAGCGTTCTTTCAAGCGGCCCCACTCGTGCGCTTGAAGTTCAGAAAGAGCTGGGTTTTGTGCGATTCGTTGTTTTTGATGTTCTTTTCTCCGGTGGTAACGATTGCGCTCGAACCGTATCGTATAAACTTCGTCTCAAGCTTCTTAAAGACTCACACCTTTCTTTTCTTAAAAACATTTCCGCGGTGGAAGTCATCAATGAAACTTTTGAAACGGCAAAAAAGATGGTGATTGAGAATAACTGGGAAGGGCTTGTGCTTTACGATAGCGAGTTTCGTTTGTCTTTCCGTCTTGACGGCAAAAATCCCGAAAGAATTAAAGGCTGTTATAAATGGAAGCCGACTTACGAGGATGATTTCATTGTCCGCAAGTGGTTTGCTTCAAAAACAGACCCCGAGCGGCTGAAAGAAGTTGAGATTTTGCAAATTGACCCGAAGACTGGCAAAGAATTTTCTTGCGGAAAGCTCGGCGGATTCACGAACGACATGCGGAAGAAACTGAAGAAAACGCGCTATTCCATAGTGATGCAGGTGAATTTTGACGGGCGATTCGCTTCGGGAAAACTGGATAACGCCCGTTTCGCCGACATTCGCAAAGATAAAAAGCCGAAGGACTGCATAGCTCCGAAGAGTTTTAAGATTTAATAACTTAAGCCGAGGAAACCCCCGGCTTTTAAAATTACCTCACGGGCTTGACAAAAAATAACCTTGATATATAATGCTTTTAGTTTTTTGGTTGCCGGAAGCTCGGGGCTTTCGGCGGAGTAGCACCTTTAAACTTTTTGGGAGGAGGGGAAGCATGTTCTGGGTGATTTTGGGTTTTGTGCTTATACTGGCCGCGATTTTTGCGCCTCGTTTTATCTCTGATCGAGCACCCGCGTGGGCCAGTTGGGTGGTCAGAATAGTTTGCGTCGGTCTCGCTGTTTTTTCTGTTGCGGCAACGTCGTACATTCATGTTACCGGAGCGGCTTCTCTAGACAAGATTTATCTCGGCGGAGACTTGAAGGATGGCGCGATTATCGCGACTCGGGGCGAAAAGGGCCCTCAAGCCGATGTTCTTCCTCCGGGATTTCATTTCAGCTTCCTTTTGAATGTTTTGTATAATGTTAAGGAAATCGGGGTGGTTGAAGTCAAGGAGGGCCAGTATGGATACATTATGGCCCGCGACGGAAAGCCGCTTCGGCCGGATCAGACCTACGCCGACGCTTTTGATCCGCAGACCTCTGACAAGATGGTTAATGATGCTGCGTTCTTTTTGAAGAATGGCGGCCAGAAGGGTCCGCAGACGAGCGTTCTGACCCCCGGGAAGTACAGAATCAACAAGTTTCTTTTTTCGGTGAAACATGAGAACGCCACCGAGATTCCGGTCGGGTTTGTCGGCGTTGTTAAGTCTAACGTCTGGACCGGAGTTGATTTTGGAAACCTCAAGTCTCCCAAGCCCCAAAATTGTGCTCCGACTCAGGTTAGGGGAGCCGGAAGCGGGGCTCTCGCGGTGCCTCTTGTTCCGGTCGGTTGCATCGGCATTTGGGATAAGGCCCTTAGTCCCGGCAAATACTATATCAACACGAGCGCTTATTCTGTGACGCAGGTTGATACGCGGGTGCAGACTTGGGAATATAAGGGCGGATACACGCGGCGAATTATTGACCTGACCGTTAACCAAAAGGGCGACATTAAACAGGATGAAAGAAAGATTGAAGTTCCTGTTCCAAAGGACTCGGCCGATTCGGCGATTTTTATTAAGGTTGAAGGGTGGGATGTGCCGCAGGAGCTTCGCGTTCTTGTGCAGGTGACGCCGGACAACGCGCCTTTCGTGGTCGCTTCAGTCGGCGGTCTTGATCAGATTGAGGACCGTATTTTGACTCCGGCGATTCGTTCAATTGTGCGTAACGTTGGCGGCGGAATGATCAAGGTAACAGTGCCTGTTCTGGATAAGGACAAAAAGCCGGTTTTGGACGCCAGCGGTAAGCCACAGACGCAGAAGATAATGCGCCAGACGGTTGTCATGGACCTGATTGAACATCGGCCGGAAATTGAAGAAACGGTGGAGGACAGCATCCAGCCCGAGGGTCTCAAGGCGGGGGTGGATATCAAGGAAGTTCGTCTTGGCGATCCGGCGATTCCGCCGGAGCTTCTGGTCGCGCGTCAACGTGAACAACTGGCTCAACAGCTGACAAAAGCTTTTACGGAAGAACAGCTGGCTCAGACTCAGCGTGTTAGGTCCGAACAGGCTCGCGCGACCGCTGACCAACAGGGCGAACTGGTCAAAGCACAAATCGGTGTTCAGGCTTCGGTCCAAAACGCTTTGGCCAAGAAGAACGAAGGTCAGGGTGAAAAGGATAAGCTGTCGCTGATTGCCGAGGGTCAAAAAGAGCAGACACTTGTGCTTGGACAGGAAAGAGTTGTGGAGCTTCGTAAGTTTGAGTTGACGCTCGGCAAGCTCCTTGAGTTTTTTGACAAACATCCGGAGGTTTTGACCGCGGCTCTGGCCAATGCCCACAAGTTCGTTCCCGAGCGTGTTTTCACGATGGGCGAGTCTAAGGGCGGTGGGCTTTCGGGCGCCGCGGCGATTCTGGGTGATCTTTTGGGCGGCGCGTCAAAGCCCGTGCCCGTACCGCAGACGGATAAAAAGTAAAAACAAAAACGCATTTTTTAGAAGCGGACTCAAACGAGCCCGCTTTTTTCTTGCAAAAAAATTTGAAGGCGATTAAAATATTTAAATATTATGTCTGAAAATAACGGCAACGGCCATCTGGAACATATTTACGAACGCTCGCAAAAATTGACCGAGGCGCTTTACCGCGTGACGGATTTATTTTCCGATTCGGAGCCCTTAAAGTGGCTCTTGCGCCGGGACGGACTTGAAATTTTTGAATCTATTTTGAAAATTAAGACCGCATCCCCCAACGAAAGGGTCAGGGGGTTGGATATAATATCCGAAAACATACGTCAGTCCATAAGGACACTTGAGTTGGCATCATCGGGCTCATTTATATCCGAGGCCAATTTCCAAGTGCTAAAAAGGGAGTATTTAAATCTGGCCGATTACTTGTCTGAACGCAAATACGATATTTTGCCCGAGCCTTCAGCTGTCGGTCTTATTGGACACGAGCCTATTGGACAACTATCTAACGGCTTTAACGGACAACACGTCTCGAACCAAGTTCACGACAAAAACGAAGAAAACGAAAGTGGTCAGAACTCGGTTCTAACCACTGTCAAGAGCACGGCTCTAGCCAACAACGTGGGGGGCGGGGAGAGGCGCGGTGAAATAATATCTTTTATAAAAGAAAAGGACTGGGTAAGTATCGGCGAGTTGGCGGATGTTTTCAGGGGCCGGATAAGCGGAAAAACGCTCCAAAGGGACCTGGTCGGCATGGCAACGGAAGGTCTCCTTATAAAAGAAGGCGAAAAACGCTGGAGGAGGTATAAATTGGCCCCCGCGCCATAACTTGACATACTATATATATACATTTGTGCTTTGCTTCCGCATTGACCTTGCGGAAGCTTTTTTGTAGCTTAAAAAGGCCCCTTTTTACTTATCCACACCCTTGTTTTGCTAGCTTTGAAAAGGGGATTTATAATTAAAACTAATGCAGAATGTCAGAAATGGGTGCACGGCAATTTGAGGTGCAGAGCGTACTTAAAAGGCCAGTAGATGGCTAGGTTTGCCGTATTCGGGTTGAGCTAAGAAAGAACACTGACAAGAACTTTGAAAATTAAATAAACCACCGCACGGATGAAAATAGTTAAGTATAAAAACTTAAGTTTGATTTAACATGGGGTCAAGGTCCGGTCGATTAAATGTATCTCGATAAAATCGGGATTACGTTGATAGGATTCGGCTTCATTACCGAAAGTTTTATTGGATTGGATTATTTAGAAAGAGAGGAGCTTAACTTTGTCGAAGTTGAGAATTCACTCTCTAAAAATTAATGAAAAATTATTATATGGGTAAATTAATTGCAAAACACAGGAAAGTGGCGGCAGCCATCGTTTCTGTGTCAACTGCGATTTTATTGGCGGGATCCGCTTTGGTTCCGGTCGCAAGCGCGGCTTTGACCGAAGCGCAAATCCAGTCGATTCTTTCGCTCTTGCAGTCGTTTAATACCGATCAGGCGACGATAAACAATGTTAACGCGTCTCTTCGGGGCCAAGCGACATCGGGCACGGCGCCCGCAACAGCCGGAGCTTGCGCCTTCACTCGCGACCTTACAATGGGTTCAAAGGGTGATGACGTAACATGCCTGCAGAACTACTTGATCGGAACCGGCCACTTCACGTTTAGTGGAGGAGCCACCGGATACTTTGGTTCTGTAACGCAATCAGCGGTTTCGGCATGGCAATCGGCTAATGCCGTTTCGCCCGCAGTCGGATACTTCGGCTCTATTTCAAAAGCCAAGTACAACATGGTTGCCGGCGGAACAACCGGAGGCACTACGGGAGGAACAACCGGGGGAACAGTACCAGTTGTTACTCCAGTTGGATCGGGACTTACGGTTTCGGCTGGAGTTCAGCCGGTATCAAGTTTGTTCCCGGTAAACTCAACGCGAGTTCCGTTTACGGTTGTAAATCTTACTGCTTCATCTGACGGCGACGTGACCGTGGATTCAATCACGGTTGAGCGCACGGGTCTCGCCCAAGACGCCTCGTTCTCCGGAGTCATTCTTCTGGATGACCAGGGAACGCAAATCGGAATTTCAAAAACTTTGAATTCCCTTCACCAGGCGGCTTTGACCGAGGACTTTGTGGTTAAGGCCGGACAGACCAAAACAGTGGTTGTCGGCGGAAACGCCCAAACATCGGGCGGAGGATATGGCGGACAGATTGCCTATCTTTCGGTAGCATCGGTCGCCGCGAATGCCGCGGTTAACGGCTCATTCCCGGTTGTCGGCGCTGGCCACACAATCAACGAAACATTGACCATCGGCACCATCCCCGGTCCCGCGCGAGGAGCGCTTGACCCGGGTTCATCACAGACAAAAGAAGTCGGAACAAAAACCTACACTTTCTCGTCTGTTAAATTCACGTCCGGTTCCGCCGAAGACGTATACATTAAATACGTCAGGTGGTACCAGTCAGGTTCTGCTTCCAAGGATGACTTGACAAATGTCAAGGTTTACGCCAACGGAAGCGAATATGTTCCTACAGTGAGCGCTGACGGCAAATACTACACTGCGGTGTTTGTTGAAAACAGCGGAAAAGGCGTCTTGATGGCCAAAGGATTCTCCAAAGAAATCACCATTAAGGGTGATATCATCGGAGGATCGTTAAGAACGGTTGACTTTGACATTCAGAAGACCACGGATGTGGCCTTCCAGGGCGCGCTTTACGGCTACGGCCTTAATCCGCCGTTTGATGCTGCAGCCGCCGCAACTGACGGCGCGGACTTCAACAACGCGGATGACCCGTACTACGACGCGGCACAAGTAACCATCTCGCAAGGCACAATGACAGTTTCTGTTAACAATGTTTTGGCCCCTGCTCAAAATGTTGCTATAAACCTTGCGAACCAGCCATTGGGCGCTTTCACAGTTGATGTCAAGGGCGAACCGATTTCGGTCGCAGCGATGCACTTCAACGTTCATCTTGAAAACGAAGGATCGAGTGAAGATGCTGACGACATCACCAGTGTTTCGCTTTATGACGAAAACGGCGCGGTTATCGCGGGTCCAGTTGATGGTGTTGCCGCTGAAGGCAATGCCTCGGGTGCCGCAGGAATCGCAACCGGTGAGATTAAATTCTCTGACACCATCACTTTCCCGGTCGGCGTCCACTCTTATATTTTGAAAGGTAAAATTGGAACAGACTTGGATAACGACGACACCTTCCAGGCTTCCACCACGCCTTCCGGATGGGGAACCGTCAGAGGACAGATCACAAACACCACGATTACTCCAAGCCCGACTTCACCGATTACGATGAGCTTGATGACCATAAAAGCAGGCGCTTTGGCTTTCTCGGTTTCATCTTTCCCGTTGGCGCAGACCGTTATCGCGGGAGCGGCGCAATTCCACTTGGCAAGCATTGTTCTTGACGCGACAGCTTCGGGAGAAGACATTCGCGTAACCAGCTTGCCGATTGAAAATAACGGCGGAGGAGGATCTTCAGCCACCGATCTTACCAACTGCAAGATCTACGACGGCACAACGATTGTTAATGCTTCAAATGTCGTCAATCCGGGTTCATTCGCGTCCGGCACCAACTTCGTCCTTGACGGCTCGGGACTCACTGTTCCAAAAGGAACGGCAAAGACCCTGCAGTTCAAGTGCGATGTTTCGGCTTCCGCCGGATCTGGCGAAACCCACACATGGGGACTTGACGGCGCGCAGACAACCTTTACGGGTGCTACAGGACTAACCAGCGGTCAGACGGTTGCAGAAACCATTACCGACAGCCAGGGTCAGACCATGACCGTTGCTTCGGGAGGTTCTCTTTCAGTCGCGCTTGATGCCGGAAGCCCGGGGTACAAGATTGTAACCGCAGGCTCCGCAGGCGTTGAGTTGTTAAGAGTTCGCTTTAGCGCGACTAACGAAGATATTGAGCTTCGAAAAGTCGCCCTTCAGCTTTCCCGCTTTGCTTCAAACGCGCCGACTGACCTGATTAGCTCGCAAGTTACTTTGTGGGACACTGCGGGTAATATGGTTGGCACGGCCGGATTCCCGACTGGTGATACCGCGACTTCGTCCGACATCACAAACTTTGTTGTTCCGCGATCCGGATCCAAAGTTATGATTGTTAAGGGCGATATAGGCGCGATTACCGATTCGGGACCGATTACCGCTTCAGGAAACTTCCTGACGGTTGACTATGACGGTGATAACGAGCGCAGTTCCACTTACACCGGCGGTACTTTCGGAGTCGGATTGGCTTCAGGAACCAACATTGGTCCTTCCGCCAGCGACACATCTTCATCCGGTATTCGTGTCAACAAGTCCTACCCGACATTCGCCAAACTTAGCGTTCCGAGCAACTCCTTGACCAACGGAACAACCGAAGCGAACAAAACCTTGTATCGTTTCAGTGTTATGGCAAGCGGAGGAGACCTTGCGATTTACAAGTTGTCCTTTTCCATCAGCTCGTCTTCAGAGGTGGCAACGACAACTAGTTTCGGACTCTACGCCTACACGGATTCCGGCTTCTCGCTTGTTGATTCCGCATTTACTTCCGACGGCTTGATTAACTACGCAAACTGCATAGGCGGAAACAACTTCCACACCAGCACTGCCAAGCTTTCGGATAGGACAGACGCTCCGTCAGTTGTTGAGATTTATCCTGACAAGGGTGCCATTGGTTACGGCTGTAACGCAACAACCACCTATGTTGTTGCCGACGGCGCTACCAGGTACTTTGCCTTCAAGGCCACCGTGGCCAACGTTGAAAGCACCGCTAGCGTGCAGGATACCTTCAGTGTCGCTCTTCTCGGTGACGCGGCATACCCGGTCACCTTCCTGAACAACGACGAACCAGCCACAGCCGGCAACATGTTCAAGGCAACAACTACTGACGCGGAGTTGACGAACGACGACTTCATCTGGTCGCCCCGCTCAACATCAACCGCGGCTTCAATTGATGACTTTGACTGGACAAACGGCTATGGTGTAATCGGTCTTCCGGCTACACAGATGAACTCCGAGTACTTCAACAGCACTTACTAATCAATCCTTGTGGATTAGTTAGGGCTATGGCCTAACGGCCAAGAAAAACCCCCTTTACGGGGGTTTTTCTTTTGTTTAAAATAATGGTTATGAATTTAATTAAACAAAAGCTGGTTTTTTACTTCCTGGCTTTGGCGCTGGTTGCCGCTGGATTTTTAATTTGGCGGGATTTAAGGCCGGATGAGGAGTCTGTAAAAAACACAAACGAAGTTTCAAAGGAAATTGAGGTAGGGAACGGGATTAGTATTGAGGCAGAAGGGGACGTTTCGGGCATGGTTGTGGAGAAAATAGAGTTAAAAATTCCTGATTTGTCAAGGCCGATTAAAATTAGCGCCGGTTTGAACATACCGGAAAAGACTCGTCAAGAACTTGTTTTGCAAATACAGGAGATCTCGTCAACGCTGAAAGGAAATTCCGACTATCTTCAGGGCTGGCTTCAGCTCGGTATTTTAAGAAAACAAATAGGCGACTACGAGGGGGCTATTGAGGCGTGGGATTTCGCCGGAGTTTTACGGCCCGATAACGCAACGTCTTTTTTGAATCTGGCTGATCTTTATGCTTTTTACATTAAGGATCACAAAAAAGCGGAAGAAAGCTTTCTTCGGGCGATAGGGGCAGAACCGAAAAACGGCTATACCTACTTCCAAACAGCCAATTTTTATCGCGATATTTTGCAAAATACGGCCAAGGCCGAAGAAATTTTGGATCAGGGTATTTCCTCTGGCGCCGACACCACCGGCGACCTTCAAACCCTTTTCGATTCTCTTTGACGAGCGCAATACTCACAAGAGCCCCTGACAAGAGCCGTGCTCTTGTCAGGGGCTCTTGTATAAGTATAAAGTTATTCACACTGACAAGAGCCGTGCTCTTGTCAGTGTGATATTATTTAAAGAATGATTCGTGGCATAGAGTTTGTGGAAGGAGAAATATACCATATTTTTTCTAGAGGCGTAGAAAAAAGGATTATATTTGAAAATGATTTTGATAGACACAGGTTTATTGCTTTGCTGTTTTATCTAAACGATACTTCCGGTAGGCCAGTTAGAATGGATCGTGTGCTTGGAAAGGATGGCAAGAGCACGGCTCTTGACACAGACAGTAAAGAAGGAGAGCGACTGGTTGAAATTTTGGCGTGGTGTTTAATGCCAAACCATTTCCATCTGCTCGTAAAAGAATTAGGAGAGAGTAATATAAGCATCTTTATGCATCGCCTTGAAACCAGCCACGCGCTATATTTTAATACTAAGTATAAACGTTCCGGACCTTTGTTTAGCGGGCGCTTTAAAGCGGTTCATGTGGAAAATGATATACAATATACTCACACAAGCCGGTACATTCATCTAAATCCGCTTAAAATTTTTGATCCAATGTGGAAAGAGCGGGGATATGTTGAGGATAAGGTGGGGGCAGAGAAGTTTTTAAGAGACTATAAATGGTCAAGTTTGCCGGAATATCTTGAAACAAGAGAAGAATTTGCGCCGATTATTGAAAAAGGGCCGGTAATTGAGTGTTTTGACAATAACAGCGAAGAATATTGGAAATTTTTAACAGACTGGACAAATGCTGACAAGAGCACGGCTCTTGTCAAAAATTAAAATATGGTGAACAGAACGTCTTTGAAGTTTGTGGCAGGGTTCGCGTTGATTATCGTTTTGGTGTTTGGCTCTATTTATTATCTCAACTATTACAATAGTCCCGAGCAGAAGGCGCTTCGCTATTATGCCGACCTTGAAAAACAATATGCCGAAGATACTTACGGCGGAAAAACACCGGAAGAAACTTTGCAGTTATTTATTGACGCCCTAAAAGCGGGGGATATTGACCTTGCGAGTAAATATTTTGTGGTTGAAGAGAGGGAGAAGACGAAAAATGATCTTGCTACGGTACAAAATAATGGTGGATTGGGTGATGTAATGGGGAGGATACAAAATCTTAGTTTATCAAAAACAGATAACGACAAAGCGTGGTTTGTTATAACTGATGAAAATCGAGTTATAAAATACGAAGTGCTGTTGAGTAAAAATCAGAATAGTGTATGGAAAATAATAGACATGTAAATAAAATTGCGGCTTTAATAATCACGGCCGCAATTTTTTTGTTGGGACCGTTTTTTGTTTTTGCTTATAGCACCGCAACACACTCGGCTTTAACAGACGAGACAATTGTTTTTTTTAATTCTTATTTTGACAACAGTCCATTGGGCGGCGGTGAAAAAATTTTATTGAAACAAGGGAGTGTGAATGAGGACGACGGGGTTCGCGCGCTTCACCACTTTTATGACCCGATTTATAATCGCGGACTTGTTCTTTTTGGAGACGACTTTGGTGGCGGAGGAAATCTTGCCGGAGTTGCCGCAAACTTCAAATTGGAATATTCAAGCTCAAAAAGCTGGGCAGGAAGCTCAATTATGCAGGCGAGTATCGATTCTTTAACCGCCGGAACTGTTCGGGACTATTTTTCTTCGGACATAGATTTTTCCTGGGAACGGGCTATTTACGAATATGCCTGGGGCGATAAAGACAGGGGGTTAGAGGCCCTTGGACATGTTTTGCACCTAATACAAGACGCAAGCGTTCCCGACCACACCAGAAACGACCCGCACCCGCCTTATTTTGATGAATTATTCAATCAGGCCAGTCCTTATGAGGGATGGACTAAAAAATTTGATGATCAAAACATTGATTTGGTTTCAAAGTTAGATAAAGAAAGGCCGGTTATTTTAAATTCTCTGGATGAGTATTTTGATAATCTGGCTACATATTCAAATAATAATTTTTTTAGTAAGGATACAACTCCTGACAAGGATGCCACCTATTCTTCTCCTCAAGATGGATTGGTGATGGAAGAGAAACTTAGTAGCGGGGACATCGCAACGTTCGTTTTAAGTCAGGGAACAGATAAACACAAGTTAGCAAAAATTAAAGCCGATATTATTACTGATACAAAAATTTATTTTTTAGAAGATCTAGACAACCTAATCCTCACCGACTATTGGTCCCGTCTCTCCAAACAAGCCGTTTTGCATGGCGCCGGGGTGATTAAATTATTTTTTGACGAGGTTGAGAAAGAGAAAGAAACAAAAGTTTTATATAATAAAAATCGCAGCTGGTTTCAAAAGGCTTTTGATGCCACCAAAAACACAATTTTTAATGTCGCATCTGTTTTTTACGGCTCAAGCGTGACGCTTGAGGATTTGGACAGCCCGGAAGACGACTTGGCGACTCCTCCGCCAAGTGGGCAGGCAGCGGCTGTTGTGGAGATACGATCTCCGGAAGGGGAAGAAGGAACCGAAAGTGCGGAAGGGGAAGTGGTTCGGGGTGATGAAGCAATCTTGGAATTAGTCCCGGAAGCCGTACTTCCGAGCGAGCCGGACAGCGGTATCCGCGACCGATTCGGATTGGTCGCGCTGCCATCCGGCGGCGGGGCCATCGGCGGAGGCGGTTCGCCAAGCGCGTCAGCACAAGATACAACTCCGCCCGCGCCTCCTGTCGTCACAACACCTGCCGATTTTTCTTCGGCGTTCAAAGAATCTACGGTAACCTTTTCCGGAACAGCCGAGGCAGGATCGGTTATTTCTCAAAATATTACCGGTGATGCCACGACAACATCGACAACAGGAGTATGGTCTCTGGAATTATCTTTAGGGCAAGGATCAACCACGATTCAGTTTTTTGCCTCGGATTCATCCGGCAACATCTCAGCACCCCTCGAAATAACTATTTTTGTTGATTCGATCGCGCCGGATTTAAATTTTGATATCGCGGAATGTGGAAATTCGCTGACCGCCGGATGCCTTTCAACTTCTACCACCGCTACTCTTGTCTGGTCTTCTTCGGCTGTAGACATCGCGGGATACGAACTCGGCTGTTCCCTTGCCGAAACCGTCTGCGCCGGTTTTCCAAAAACTTTTTCGGCAACGTCCAGCGTTCAAATTTCCGAGGCTCTCAACGACTACGCCTCTTACATTTTCACTCTGAAAATTTTTGACAATACCGGAAACGAAGCGCAGGTTTCCAAAAACATCGAAACGGCTTCCCGCCCTGTGGTCATAAACGAAATTGCCTGGATGGGAACAGCCTCTTCCTCAGTTTCTTTGCCCGCAGACGAATGGATTGAACTTTACAATAACACTTCGCAGGAAATTAACATGAACGGCTGGATTTTGCGCGCCGAAGACAACACTCCTTATGTTATTCTCGCGGGCCCCTCTATTCCGGCAAAAGGATATTACCTTTTGGAAAGAACGGATGACAACACAATAAGCGATATTTCCACTGACCAGATTTACGGCAATGACGGCGCAAGCTGGGCGCTGAACAACTCCGGCGAGAGGCTGTTTCTGGAAAGAGTTTTTGAAAGCGCGACGACCACGGTTGATGAGGTTATAAAATGCAACAACTGGTGCGGGAAAGGAGACAATACTTCCAAACAAACAATGGAACGTATTGACCCGCGTGTTTCCGGCGCCGAAACAAGCAACTGGGGCACGGCTTTCGGAAAATGGCCGGAAGAGCTCGTGCTCTTAAATGGCAAAAGCGCGGACGGTAGCGCGATCAAAGGCACCCCTAAAGCAAAAAACAGCGTAACGCATCTCATAGCCCGCGGCAATTTGTCGGGAGATAAGACGCTTACCAAAGAGAATTCCCCATATGTTGTTCCCAGAGAAGGCTTAAACATTCTTGCGGGAGTGACGCTTACCATCAATCCGGGCTCGGTCATAAAAGTTATCGGCTCCAACGACCCCCGTATAATTGTAGGCGGGACAATAAAGTCAAATGGGGAGGATGATGACCCGATTGTGTTCACCTCTTTTGCGGACGACGAATACGGAGACGATACAAACAAAGACGGCATTTGCAATCCGCAAGACGCCTCCTCCACCGCCGCTTGCCCTGTTCCCGGAAGCTGGATGCAGATTTTAGTAAACTCAACTAGCCAAAACTCGTCATTTATAAACACAATAATTCGTTACGGAGGCGCGTGGTCTAGCAATACAGACATGCGTTCAATGGTGGCCGTTGACGGCGCGAGTGTAACATTCGACAAGGTGACAATCGAATACTCCAAAAAGCACGGCCTTTATTTAAAAAACTCTTCAGGCGCGGTTAGTGACTCAATTTTTAGATACGACAGAGTAAAATTTCCTTATTATATGGAGCAGCCTTCAAGCGACTCGGATGCCGCGGGCCTGCTCGTGGGAGGAGGGGCTCCGGAAATAAATAACAACACTTTTCAGGGTTTTCGTTACGGCTTTTCCGGGAGTACGGCCGGAGCGTCAATATCCGGGAATATTTTTAACAATAATGCCGTTTCGGCGATTCAGGCTGACAACGCGGTTGGTTATTTTAGCAACAATAGCGGCTCCGGTAACGGTCTTAATGGAATAGTTATCGGCAACTCATACAATATTTCTTCCGTCGGAGCAACAACAACTCTTGGCGCAAATCCTTTGCCCTATATTATTAAAGGGGAAGCAAACGTAACGGGCGGATCAGTGCTCGTTTTTGAACCGAATGTCGTTGTCAAAGGACATAACAGTAATGCCGGAAATACCGGAAGACTGGTGATAAAGAAAGACGGAAAAATATACTTTGACGGAAGTTCTCCGTCAGACCTGATTTTTACGTCAACGGAAGACAACTCTGTCGGAGGAAATGTCTTTGGCACATCAACTCTCCCTGCCGACGGGAGCTGGTATGGAATTGAGGTGAAAAAGGGCGGAGTTTTCGCTATGCGAGGCTTTACGCTTCGTTACGCTGGTGGTCTGATAACCCAGCAGTCAAGCATAGACAAGGCTGGATTAAGAATTGAAGAGGGCTCGGGTTTTATGGCCAACGCTGTTTTTGAAAATAATTTTAGGTACGGCCTAGGGCTTCAAAAGGTTGATTTTTTCAGCATATCCTCGTCCGTTTTTCGAAATCATACCCAGAAAGAGACGAACGTAAGCGCCGCTACCGCAATTTCGGTTTTTAAATCAAATCTT
>MHMQ01000014.1 GCA_001819395.1 Candidatus Niyogibacteria bacterium RIFCSPLOWO2_01_FULL_45_48 | reverse complement strand
AAATAATAAGTCAAAAATGAAAACCGCGGTATACAATTTAAAAGCGGAAAAAGTCGGCGAGCTTGATTTGCCGGAATCTGTTTTTGGTCTGAAATGGAATCCGGATTTGGTTCACCAAGTTGTTGAGTCTTTGCGCTCAAACCGAAGGAAGGGGACCGCCAAAGCCAAGGGGAGGGGCGAGGTTTCGGGTGGAGGTAAAAAACCGTGGCGCCAAAAAGGCACGGGCAGGGCGCGCCACGGTTCCATTCGTTCTCCGATTTGGGTCGGCGGAGGTGTTACTCACGGGCCGACGGGTGATAAAAATTATGAGCGAAAAATCAACAAAAAAGCGAAACAGAAGGCGATGTACATGATTCTGGCTAAAAAAAATTCGGAATTCGAGTTGATTATAGCCGACGAGGTGTCTTTGAATGAGGGTAAAACCAAAGTAGCCAAGGAGGTTTTGGGTTCTCTGGGCCGGATAAAGGGTTTTGAGGGTCTGGCCAGGAAAGGGGCTAAAGTTATAATCGCGCCCAAAGACCGCAGGACATTTTTGGCATTCAGAAACATACCGGGAGTAAGAACGCTTGAAATGAGAAACATGAATCCGCTCGACGCCATGCAGGCCAAGTACATGATATTGGGCCGGGAAGACGTTTTAAACTTGTCTAAGACTTAAACATGAAACTGCTCGATCTGTTTAGAAAAAAAGAGGAAAGAAAAAAGCTTGAGGGTCCGGCTGAAGCGCGCAAGAAAGCCCCCGCGCCGTCTTCAGGCGCGGAGACGGAAACCAAAAATCTCGGCGAGTCCGAGGTTGCCTCCGTGGTTTTGCAAAAACCGCGGGTTACCGAAAAATCCTCCAAGATGAGCGAGAGAGGGGTTTATGTTTTTAGAGTCGCGGGCCGGTCTCGAAAACCGGAAATTAAAAAAGCGGTTGAGGAACTTTATAAAGTCAAAGTCGAAAAAGTTAACATTGTAAGCGTGCCGTTCAGACTTCGCCGAGTCGGCCGTAAAATAGGCCGCAGGCCGGGGTATAAAAAGGCTTCGGTTAGGCTGGTTTCGGGCCACAAAATAGAATTCATATGAAATCGTATAATCCAACAACTCCATCCCGCCGTCACATGCAGATAATCGAATACCGCAGGTTTTTAAGTGCTGCGGAACCTAAAAAAAGTCTTACTCGCGGCAAAACAGGCACTGGCGGAAGAAACAACCGCGGACGAATAACCGTGCGCCATAAGGGCGGAGGCGCAAAAAGACTTTTGCGTCTGGTTGATTTTAAATATGACAAACCGGGCGTTCCGGCTCGGATATTGACCCTGGAATACGATCCGGGACGTTCGGGATTCATAGGGCTGGTCGTCTATAAGGATGGGGAACATAGGTATCATTTAATGCCGTCCGGGGTCAAAATAGGAGATGAGATTGTTTCTGCCGAAAAGGCTCCGCTCAAAGCCGGAAACCGCCGGCCGCTTCACTTGATTCCGCCGGGAACGCTGGTTTATAATGTCGAAATTGAACCCAGGGGCGGAGCCAAATTTGCCAGGGCTGCCGCCGGGCGCGTAGAAATTCTGGCGCACGAGGAAAAACACAGCCAGCTTAAAATGCCGTCGGGGGAAGTCAGGCGGGTTAACAAGTTCGCTTGGGCATCCGTAGGGCAAGTCTCAAATGAGGAACGCGGTTTTATGACTATTGGCAAAGCCGGACGCTCAAGACACATGGGTATAAGGCCGACAGTGAGAGGTTCAGCCATGAATCCCGTCGACCATCCCTACGGCGGAGGCGAAGGCAGGGCCATGCGCGGAACAAGGAGGCCTAAAAATTTATGGGGCCGCGGAACGCGCGGAGTAAAAACACGCAGGCGCAAAAAATATTCGAGCCGTCTTATGTTATCACGCAGAAAATAAAATTTATGACCAGGTCCGCCAAAAAAGGTCCTTACGTGGATCCAAAATTAATGAAAAAGATCGGCAAACTTTCGGCAGGATCGAAAGAGATTATTAAGACATGGTCGAGAGACTCCCAGATAGCCCCCGAAATGGTGGGCTACACCTTTGGCGTCCATAACGGCCGTGATTTTGTGGCAGTAATGGTGACGGAAGAAATGGTCGGGCACCGTTTTGGAGAGTTTTCTCAAACAAGAAAATTTGTCAGGCACGGAGGGCGTATGCAGCGCGAGCTCGAAAAATCCGCCGAATCGGCTAAAACAACTCCGGTTGCGCCGCCGGCTAAATAAAATTTTATGAAAGCCGAACTTAATTACATACGAATAGCGCCGAGAAAAATAAGGCTGGTTGCGGATGCGATCAGAAGAAAAAAGGTGGACGAGGCCAGGATTATTTTAAAGTTTTCCGCCAAGAAAGGAGCGAAACCCCTGGCCAAGCTTTTGGAGTCGGCTGTAGCTAATTCAAAAAATTCCGGCGGCAAAAACATCGAAGGCCTCAGTATTTCCAGATTAACCGTGGATCAGGGGCCGGTTTTTAAACGCTTCATGGCCAGAGCCAGAGGAACGCCGGCAATGATACGTAAAAAAACCAGTTTGGTAAAAATAGAACTTTCGGAAAAATAATTTTATGACACACCGAGTTCATCCATATTCATTCAGGCTTGGGCAAGTTCGCGACTGGAAGTCGCGCTGGTTTGATCGGCGCAATTACCAGGCGTTTCTTAAGGCCGATGTCAAACTGAGGGCATGGCTTTTTAAAGAGCTTGATAAAATGTATATTTCGAAAGTAGAAATAGAAAGGTCGCCCGCCACGCTTAAAGTGATTATTTATACTTCCAGACCCGGCTTGATAATCGGGCGATCCGGAGCGGGCGCGAACGCTTTGAAAAACAAAATAGAGAAATTGTTTGAAAAACTTTCTTTATCCAAACCTCGCGGACTTCAGCTTGTAATCGAGGAAATAAAAGGGCCGGAAACCGACGCGGCCATTGTTGCCAAAATGATTGCCGAGAGTCTGGAGAAGAGAATCTCTTTTAGAAGGGTTTTAAAACAGGCTTTAACCAAAGTGTCTTCGCATAAAGAGGTTAAAGGGGTCAAGGTGGCTTTGGCCGGAAGGCTGGATGGATCCGAAATGAGCCGAAGAGAGTGGCTGGCCAACGGCAGAATACCGCTGCAAACCATCAGAGCCGATATAGATTTTGCGCGCTACAGGGCGCATCTTCCCTACGGAGACATAGGCATCAAGGTTTGGATTTACAAAGGGGACGTTTTCGAACCTAAATCAAAATAACCATGCTTTTTCCAAAAAAAGTTAAGCACAGAAAATGGCACCGTCTTCGCAACGGCGAATTGGGAGTTGAAAGCAGGGGGGCGGATGTTTCCTTCGGGTCTTTCGGCTTGAAGTCACAGCAAGGCGGGCACATAAGCGCCCAGCAAATAGAGGCTGCGCGAAAAGCGATATCCCGCTATGTCCAAAAGGGAGGCAAAATGTGGATCAGAATATTTCCAGATCGTCCCAAGACCGCCAAGCCCCCCGAAGTGGGAATGGGCGCCGGCAAAGGGGATCCGGTGGGCTACTTTTCCATGGTCAAAGCCGGACGGGTCATTTTTGAAATCGACGGCCTAAATGAAGAAAATTCGCGGGAAGCGCTTCGCAAGGCGGGAGCCAAACTTGGAATTAAAACCAGGATAATCAAAAGATAATCTGCCATGAAAACGAAAAACATAATGCAGCAAAACAATGTTTCCGATTTACGGCGCGAACTTAAAGAAAACAGGGAGCAGTTGAGGCGGTTTCGTTTTTCCTTGTCCCAGTCTAAAATCAAGAACGTAAAAATCGGCAGGGAGACCAGACGGACGGTCGCGAGGATCATGACCCGTATTAATCAAATAAAAACACAATGAACAATCCCATCAAGCACAGACAAAGTCTTAGAGGAAGGGTGGTTTCGGTTTCCCCGGATAAAACCGCCGTAGTTGAGGTTGTGCGATATATCAAGCATCCGAAATATAAAAAATACTTCAAGAGATCGAAGAAATACAGCGCTCATGCTGCCGGTGATCGGCCCAAGGTTGGCGAGACCGTTGTTCTTGAATCAAGCCGTCCGGTTTCAAAAACAAAAAAATGGATTGTGGTTTCTAATACTTAAAATATGATTCAACCAAGGTCAATGATTGGAATAGCCGACAACTCCGGAGCCAAACTCATACAATGCATCCGGGTTTTGGGCGGAACAAGACGCAGATACGCGCGTATAGGCGATATTATAGTTGCTTCGGTCAAAAAAGCCGAACCGCGCAAAGACATAAAGAAAAAAAATGTTGTTCGCGCGGTAATAGTGAGGCAGCGCCAGTCTTACCGAAGAAGGGACGGAAGTTATATTCGTTTTGACGACAACGCCGCGGTGGTCGTTGACGGAAAAGAGCCGAAAGGGGGAAGGATTTTCGGTCCGATTCCGAGGGAACTTAGAGAACGTGGTTTTACCAAAATTATTTCATTGGCCCAGGAAGTGGTTTAATAAAATGGCGCACATAATCAAAAAAAACGATTCTGTCAAAATTTTAAGCGGAAAGAACCGCGGGAGTGTTGGCAAGGTGCTCAGGATTTTGTCCAAAGAAGGAAAGGTTGTGGTTGAGGGTGTAAATATAATTAAAAAACACCGTAGGCCCCGCCGCCAGGGCGAGAAAGGACAGGTTGTTCAGATGCCGTCGCCGGTACATTTTTCGAATGTCATGCTGGTTTGTCCGTCTTGTTCTAAACCAAACAGAGTAAAAATAATTTTAGATCCCAAAGGGCGGAAGTCAAGAGTTTGCCGCCGATGTTTAGCCGGAATATCATGAGTTGTATAAAACATGCCCAAAACTAAAACAACAAATAAAGAAATTGGCGCGGGTAAGGTTTCCGGAGAAAGAAGCCCGGAACCGGAGTACCGGCAGAGGATTGCGTCTTTTCTGAAAAAAGAACTTGGAGCAAGGCCGGAACTTGCGTTACCGAGGCTGGTGAAAATTGTGATTAATGTTGGTGTTGGACGCAAAGACGAAAAGGAGATCGAAAATATAACCAAACACGCCGAGATTATTACCGGCCAGAAATGCGTACCGAAGAAAGCGAAAAAGTCGATTGCAACTTTTAAAACAAGACAAGGAATGACCGTCGGCATTGCCTGCACTCTGCGAGGATCAAGGATGTATGATTTTTTGGGGCGCTTTGTAAATATTACTTTGCCGAGACTGCGCGATTTCAGGGGCATAGATTCAGGGTCGATCGATTCATCCGGAAACTTGACTATTGGGCTTAAAGAGCATATTGTATTTCCTGAAATCGTTGGTGAAGACGTTAAGACGCCGTTTGGTCTTGAAATAACGCTAGTGACAAATTCCCGCTCAAAAAAAGAAGCCGAACTGCTTTTTGAGGCGCTCGGAGTGCCGTTTAAAAGCAGACAATAAACACCATTAATTTTTAATTATTAGCATGGCCAAAAAATCAGTCGTAGCCAGATCAAAAAAGAAGCCGAAATACAAATCACGCGTCGTGCGGCGATGTTTTCGCTGCGGAAGAAGACGGGGCTACATTCGCGATTTTGACTTGTGCCGGATATGTTTTAGGGAATTGGCCAATGAAGGGGAAATTCCGGGAATAAGAAAATCATCATGGTAGGAGATCCGATAGCCGATATGTTCAGCCGAATAAATAATGCGGGACGAGCCGGGCAAACGCTCGTTGTTCTGCCGTATTCAGATACCAAAATGGAAATCGCCAAGCTCCTCAAAGACCGCGGATTTATCGGTGATGCCGCCAAACGAGGCAAGAAAAACCGCCGCAACATTGAGCTGACACTGATTTATGACGAGTCGGGCAAAAGCAGAATATCGCAAATGCGCAGGATTTCGAAACCGTCCAGGAGGATTTATAAAGGCTGGAAAGATATTTCTCCATTGAAAAATGGATCCGGTTTTTATATCATATCGACTCCGGCCGGAGTCATGGACGACAAAAAAGCGCGAAACATGAAGGTCGGGGGCGAGATATTCGGCGAAGTGTGGTAATTTATGTCTAGATTAGCAAAAAAACCAATAGAAATTCCCGACGGGGTTAAGGTTGAGTTCGCGGACGGGGTTTTAAAAGTGTCGGGACCCAAAGGGGAGTTGGGCCGAAATGTTCCGCGGGCCGTGCTTTTTGATATTTCATCTAAAGAAGTCGTGGTAAAACCGGCTGGTGATCCCAAAGAAATCTCTTCTTTTTTGGGAACATGGGTTCGTCATTTGCAAAACATGATTTATGGCGTAACCAAGGGTTTTGAAAAAAAACTGGAATTGGAGGGGGTTGGGTTCCGGGCCGAGGTCAGAGAGAAAGAGCTTGTGCTCAGTCTGGGCTTTTCTCATCAGGTAGTCGTAGTTTCCCCTCCCGGAATATCTTTTGCGGTTGAAAAAAATATTATAACCGTTTCCGGGGCGGACAAAGAGGCGGTCGGCAATGTGGCGGCGGTGATAAGAAGTAAAAGAAAACCGGAACCGTATAAAGGCAAGGGTATCCATTATAAAGGAGAAGTTATCAGGAGAAAATCAGGCAAAAAAGTAGCCGCTTCGGCCTAGTTTTCGGACTCGCGCATCATATATGAAAAAAAGCAATATTAACAAAAAAAACAGAAGGCGCCGGAGAGTGCGTAGCCGCGTGAAGGGAGGACCAAATCGTCCGCGCCTTTCGGTTTTTCGTTCCAATAAACATGTTTACGCCCAGATTATCGATGATGAAAACGGAAAAACAATTATCGGTTTGGCCGACTCCGCTTTGAAAAAAGAAAGCAAACAAAACAAAAGCGAACGGGCCAAAGTTCTTGGGTTAGCTCTGGCCAAACTGGCCAAAGAGGCCAAAATAAAAAAAGTGGTTTTTGACCGCGGCGGCCGGATTTATCACGGCAGAATCAAATCTTTGGCCGAAGGAGCAAGGGAGGGAGGGCTTGAATTTTAAATTTTAAACATGAGATCAAGAGAATTTTCAAAAAAACAAGAAAGAAACCAGTCGGAATTTGACCAAAAACTCATTGATTTGCGCCGTGTCGCGCGCGTGGTCGCCGGCGGACGGAGATTTGGTTTCAGGGCAACTTTGGTTATCGGCAACAGATCCGGAGAGGTTGGAATCGGAACTGCCAAAGCCTCCGACACATCATCCGCCATTCAAAAGGCCGTTCGCCTTGCCGGCAAGAACACGATTAAAATTCCTTTAACCAAAGTCAAATCAATTCCCTATGACGTTTCAGGAAAGTTTTCAAGCGCCAGGGTGCTGATCAGGCCGGCTGTCGAAGGTCACGGTTTGGTTGCCGGGAGTTCCGTGCGTGCCGTTTTGGATTTTGCCGGAATAAAAAACGCATCGGCCAAGATCCTCTCCCACACCAAAAATAAAATTTCGAACGCGAAGGCCGCGATTGAAGCTCTAAAAAAAATAAGATCATAATATGCAGCTGCATAACCTAAAACCAAAAATCGGCAAAAAAAACAAAAAAAGAATCGGACGTGGAGGAAAACGAGGCACGTATTCGGGGCGGGGAATAAAAGGCCAAAAAGCAAGGGCCGGCCACAGAATGAGGCCGGAAATGAGGGATATTTTGAAAAAAATTCCAAAGCTCAGAGGCTACCGCTCAAAAATCCGTCCCAATAAAATTGCGACTGTGAATATCGGCGACTTGGAAAAAAAGTTCGTTTCCGGAGATAAAATAACACCGCAGATTCTGGTGAAATCCGGCCTTTTAAAAAAAATAGGGGGACAAACTCCCGCGGTCAAACTTCTTGGATCCGGAGAAATCACCAAAAAACTTATGGTATCCGACTGCCAAATATCCGGCCCAGCCAAGGATAAAATAGAAAAAGCCGGCGGAACAGTTAGTTTAAAAAATAACAAAAATTAAAATAAAAAACCGTGTGGCAGAAAATTAAACTGATTTTTACCGACCCCGATTTAAGAAAAAAAATATTTTTTATCTTGGGTATTCTGGCTGTTTTCAGGGTGGGGGCCGCGATTCCCATTCCCGGGGTGGACCATGGGAGGCTTGAGGCATTTTTTTCCGGCAATCAATTTTTTGGCCTTTTGAATATTTTTTCCGGGGGAGCGATGGAGAATCTTTCGATAATGATGCTCGGCGTAGGGCCGTATATTACCGCTTCGATTATTATGCAGCTTTTGACCATGATTTTTCCGCGGCTCAAAGAAATGTATCAGGAAGAAGGGGAGGCCGGACGTCAGAAAGTTAACCAGTATTCCCGTCTGGCCACCGTTCCTCTGGCCGCGCTTCAAGGTTTTGCCCTGATGTCCCTTCTTAAGGGTCAGGGCGTTTTGGGCGATCTTTCTTTTTTTGATCAGGTTACAAACATAATCATAATAACCGCTGGCTCTATTCTCTTGATGTGGCTTGGAGAGCTTATGTCCGAGTATGGAATAGGCAATGGCGTGTCAATTCTTATTTTCGCGGGCATTATAGCCGGAGTACCGCAGTCTTTGGGGCAGACTATTTTTGCCTCCGATATTTACCAATTGCCGATTATCTTGGGATTCGCGGTTGCCGCCGTTTTGGTCGTATCGGCAGTTGTCGTAATTACCGAAGGCCAAAGGCCGGTTCCGATATCTTATGCCAGACGCATCCGCGGATCGCGGATGTACGGGGGGGTCTCAACATACTTGCCGTTAAAGGTAAATCAGGCCGGGGTGATTCCTATAATTTTTGCATTGTCCATTCTTCTTTTTCCGCAAATGATTGTTAATTTTTTGGCTGGCGCGAACAACCCGGTTGTCCAGACCCTTGCGGCGGCCGTCTTAAATTTTCTTAACTCACCGTGGGTTTACGCCGCGCTTTATTTTATTCTGGTTTTTCTTTTCACTTATTTTTATACCGCGGTTACTTTTGATCCGGACGCCATATCTTCGAATCTGCAGAAATCAGGCGCGTTTGTCCCCGGGATCAGGCCCGGAAAACCAACCTCCGAATTTTTATATAAAATCCTGAATCGGATAACCCTGATCGGCGCCCTTTTCCTTGGGGTGATTGCCGTCTTGCCTCTGGCCATGCGCGCGATAACCGGCTTGGTTACCCTGACCATCGGCGGAACCGCCCTTTTGATTGTTGTTTCCGTTGTTCTTGAAACCATAAAACAAGTTGAAGCCCAAATCGTGATGAGGAGCTACGAATAACGGAGGTTTGCTTTTCCGGTTAAAATAAATTAACTTAATAAAGAGAACTAATTAAAGGAGATGGTTATGAACGAACCGATGGTTTTTCTTTTTTTCGGTATTCCTGGCTCGGGAAAAGGCACCCAGGCTGATTTGTTGGCTAAAAAATTTGGTGTTGAGCATTTTACAACCAGCAAAGCTCTTAAAGAGTATATGGCGTCTCACGACGATTCGGAAACCAGAGAGCAGAAAGAGGTATATAAAAAGGGAGTACTCAACGATCCATCTTGGGTTCTTCGGGTCGTGGAAGAAAAAACATCGGAAATTCATGACCAAGGAAGGGGACTGGTTTATGACGGCTCGCCGCGCACTTTATATGAGGCCGAAAATTTGCTGCCGTTTCTTGTGAACCTTTTCGGCAAAGAAAACATAAAAGCGATTAGACTGGCGGTCAGTACGGATGAGATAAAAAGACGTTTAGAGAGAAGGGTGGTTTGTGACAAAAACACCGCCCACTCTTACACCACAAACGGAGGGTTTAGGATCGGCGAGGTTTGTCCTGCGGGGGACGGCGGTATTTTGCAAAGGAGGGATTTGGATAACCCAAAGATAATAGAGACCCGTCTGGATGAATTCAACAAACGAACCGAGCCGGCGATTGAATTCTTTGAAAAAAACCACGGTGTGATAAAAATAAACGGCGAGCAATCGGTTGAAGATGTTCATCGGGACGTTATTAAAGCGCTTGAGCCGAAAAAATGATCGTAAAATCGGAAAAAGAAATAGAAATGTTAAGAATAAGCGGGCAAATACTTGCCCGCGTTTTGAAAAGAGTCGCGCGCGAAGTCAAATCCGGCGTTAAGGCCTCAATTCTTGACGATTTAGCCGAGCGAGAGATAAAGAAAGCCGGAGCGCTTCCGTCTTTTAAAAACCACAGGGAAAATAAAGGAACTCCATATCCGTCATCTCTTTGCGTTTCAATAAATGACGAAGTTGTTCACGGAATACCCGGCGAAAAAATTTTTAAAAACGGAGATGTTGTCAGTTTGGATTTGGGCGTAAAATACAAAGGATTTTTTACCGACAGCGCCGTAACGGTTTTATGCGGGTCAGATGATTCAGACGGCCGTTCAAATCGTCTGATCTCTGTTTGCCGTAAAGCTCTTGATGTCGCGATTAAAGAATGCCGGGCGGGGGTTCATGCGGGAGATTTGGGGCACGCCGTTGAGTCGTTTGTTGAGAGTTCGGGTTTTAAAGTTTTTCGCGAACTTGTAGGACACGGCGTTGGTCGCGCGGTACACGAGCCCCCGTCGATTCCGAACTGGGGAATTCCCGGAACTGACGAAAAATTGGAAGAGGGGATGGTTTTGGCGATTGAGCCTATGATTTCGGAGGGCGAAACAAAGCTCGTTTTAGACAAAGACCGATGGACGCTGAAAACCAAAGACGGCTCGAGAGCCGCTCACTTTGAGCATACGGTCATGGTCAAAAAAGACGGCTGCGAGGTGTTGACAAAATAGAGGGTTAAATGCTATTTTGATCTCGGAAGATATCTTTCGGGAGA
>MHMQ01000013.1 GCA_001819395.1 Candidatus Niyogibacteria bacterium RIFCSPLOWO2_01_FULL_45_48 | reverse complement strand
GTCATGGTCAAAAAAGACGGCTGCGAGGTGTTGACAAAATAGAGGGTTAAATGCTATTTTGATCTCGGAAGATATCTTTCGGGAGAGCCAAACGGTGGAGAAGCTCTTAAGATACTATTCAATAATTTTTTCTGTACAAGCACTGGTTTTCGGGGCGTCTTTCCTCCTTAAAGGCGAAATGGCTTTTTCTCTCAACGTTTCTGCGTTGGTTGCGTTTGTGGTTTTTCTTTCAACTGGTTCTATTGAATCTGAAGATGCTTGTTCGGCCGTCTTTTTGGCGGGGGTTTTTACCGGGCTGGCTGCTATAGTTGCCACCTTTGACAATCCGGCTAACAGCAGTGGTTTCTTTGATCAAAAACACTTTGTTGTGCTTCTGCTTGTTTTTCTTTTCGCGGTTATCGCTTGTATTGGTTTGCCAACCCTGCCGTCTGATATACATGATAAATTACCCATAATCGGACTTGTCGCGGTTTCTTTATTTGCCGCCACCATTGCCGCCCGTGCCGCGATTCATTTTACCCCGTCTTATGTTGTTTTGATGATCCTTGCGTTTATTTTTTTTATCACCGCGTATTTTGCCTTAAAAAGGATAGCATAGCAAGGTTATTTATTTCGCTGCCTAACACAAAAGGCGGCTTTTTCTTTTACCCCCATTGCCTTTTTGCTTTCACAGTTGTTAAAATTATCCATATGGAAGAAATTGACAACTATTGTCGTCGTGAATATCATTAAAAACATGATTACAACGAAGGAAATAATTGAAAATTTTTTGAATTCTAACAGGCCTTCGGCGACAGCGGCAAAAGTAATTTTGGCTGCACTTGCTTTGGGCGGAATTTTGGTTGTGGGGGCCGTCGCTCCGAATGTGTTGAGTTTATTTGGTCGTCTTGGCCGCAACAGATTCTCCGGGAACCAGATAAGAGACGGTTTCAATAATTTGAAACGCAAAAAATTAGTTGAGGTGATTAGGACGAAAGGAGATAAAACTGTTATTCGTTTAACCACAAAGGGTGGAAAAAGAATCCGCGAATTGGTTTTAGACACATTAACAATTCCAAAACCTAAAAAATGGGATGGTGTATGGAGGGTTATGATTTTTGATATACCCGTTTCAATGAATAAAGCGCGCAGCGCTTTTCGCGCGACGATTAAGGATTTGGGCATGTATCAACTGCAAAAAAGTGTTTGGGTTTATCCTTATCCGTGTGAAGACGAGATTTTGTTTACGGCAAACTTTTTTAATATTGAAAAGCATATTGAAATCTTTGAAACCAAGTATTTTATGAACAAAATCACCGAAGAGGTTTTGTTGAAGGAATTTAATTTATAAGGAGTTGTTACTTTTATCCATATGGATAAAAGTAACAACTTTGCGGTTTTTTTTAATGTCTTTTACTGGTTTTAAAATTTTTGTAAAATAACTAAATGCCAAGGATTTTGGGAATTGATTACGGGACTAAAAAAATTGGATTTGCCCTTTCGGATGAGGAGCAAAAACTTGCTTTTCCGAAAACGGTTCAGCCGAATGTTTGGAAGTATGTGCGCGATGCTGTCCGCGACTTTATTTTAAATGAGAATGTTTCGGAAATAGTGATTGGTTTGCCCGTTGGATTAAACGGGTACGAAACCGAACTTTCGAGTGAGGTTCGAGGTTTTGCCGAAAAACTAAAAGGAGAGTTTAGTTTGCCGATTTATTTTGAAAACGAAGTATACACTTCCGCGCAGGTAAAGACCGAAGAGTCGGCACCCGGGCACAAAATAGACGCTTCTTCCGCCGCCCTAGTTTTGCAGACCTTTTTGGACAGGCGCCGCAACGAAAGCGGAATATGATAGAATAAAACCATGAACGAAAATGTTTATCTTTCGGTTGTAATCCCGGCTTACAATGAGGGCGAGAGGATTTTAAAGACAATTGACGAAATTTCGGAATATTTGAGCCACCAGGGATTTTCTTGGGAAATAGTGGTTTCTTCCGGAGGCTCGACCGACAACACCGCATCGGCGGTTAAACACAAAATGCTTAATACTCCGGGTTTGAGGCTGGTTGAAAATCCGAGGCGCGGCAAGGGCTTGGGGGTAAAGGCGGGAATACTTGCGGCCACGGGCCGAATTCGTCTTTTTACCGACGCCGATAACTCCACGGATATATCGCATTTTGAAAAAATGCGTCCGTTTTTTGATCAGGGTTACGAGGTGGTTATTGCGTCGCGCGATTCCAAAGACGCTCCGGGCGCGACCCAAGCCGTACCGCAGGTATGGCATAAACGCCTTATGGGTAATGCCGGAAACTTATTTATACAACTAGTCGCTGTTCGCGGATTTTGGGACACCCAATGCGGTTTTAAGGCTTTTCGCGACTTTGCGGCTGAAAAAATATTCGGCCAGCAGAGAATTCACGGATGGGGTTTCGACGTCGAGGTTTTGGCGCTTGCCAGATATCTTGGCTACCGGATAGGAATTGTTCCGGCTTATTGGGTCAATGATCCAAAAAGCCATGTCAGGTTTTCCAGTTATTTTCAGGTTTTGTGGGAAACGGTCAAGGTTCGTTTTAATATTTTGATGGGCAATTATGAACTATGATGAGAAAAGAAACAGACGGCTCTGAATTTCGAAAAGACATAGTTTCCGGCGACTGGATTCTGGTCGCGGCCAAGCGCGCCAGGCGTCCTCACCGTAAAATCAAAAAAGTCCGGCTTGATCCGTCTAAAAAAAACTGTCCCTTCGATGATCCGCAATTTAACGGCGCTCCAGGTCCCCTTTTGTGGCTTCCTCATCCGGCTGCAAAAAAACACAAACCGGAGTACAAAAATTTATCCAAGGATTGGTGGATCCAAATAGTTCCCAACAAATTTCCTGCTCTTGAGCCTCACGTGACGTGTCCGGCCGAAGAGCCTGATGGGCCTTATGCCAAAACAAAAGGTGTCGGATTTCATGAAATAATAATCACGCGCGATCACAAACGAAGGATTTCGGAAATGAGTCCTGAAGAAGCCGAGTCCCTGATCTATGCTTATCAGGACCGCTACCGCACGCTGGCGCGCGAAGCCTGTATACATTACATACTTATTTTTCATAATCAGGGTCCGGCTGCCGGCGCATCTATTTTCCACCCTCATTCGCAGCTTATCGCCATGCCGATAATACCCCCCGACGTTTCGCGCAGTCTCGAGGGCTCCCGTCTTTATTACGAAAGGAATAAAAAATGCGTTCACTGCGCAATGATTGAGTGGGAAATCAAAAAAGGCGAACGGGTGGTCTATGAAAACAAAAAATTCGTGGTTCTGGAGCCATACGCTTCGCGCGTATCTTACGAAACCAGGGTTTTTCCAAAAAAACACGCCGGAAACTTCGATGAACTCGACTCCGAGGACCGGATGAGTCTTGCCGAAACCATGATTGTTTCGCTTAAAAAAATTAAAAAAGCCTTGGACGACCCGGACTATAACTTTTTTATCCATACCGCGCCGGTCAAAGACGGGGCCGGCCATTACCATTGGCATATAGAGATTCTGCCGAAAACTTCGACTTGGGCCGGACTTGAACTCGGAACCGGGATAGAGATTGTCGCGGTGTCGCCGGAAGACGCGGCTTCGGAATTGAAAAAATATTAAAATGCTTTTTCAGCAGGAGATTATCGTAATTCTGTCGGGAGCCGCCCCAATTTCGGAGGTCAGGGGCGCCATTCCTCTGGGTATACTGCTCTTTGGCATGCCGCCGCTAAAAACCTATTTACTTTCCGTTCTGGGCAATCTTTTACCGGTAGTACCCCTGCTTTTTTTTCTTGAAAGGTTTTCGTTATTCTCAATGCGCAGATTTTATTTTATGAATCGTTTTTTATCATGGCTTTTCGAATACACCAGGAGCAGGCACTCGGACCACTTTCACTATTGGGGCTGGGCTCCGGTGGCTCTGTTTGTATTCGTGGCAATACCCCTGCCCCTGACCGGCGCCTGGTCGGGAGCATTGGTTGCGTTCATATTCGGCGTTCCTTTACGGCGGGCGTCGCTGATAATCTTTTTGGGTATTGTGAGCGCGGCGGCGGTTGTTTTGGCTACCACCTTGTTTGGGATAACCATATTTAATTCCGTCTTTTTATAGTTTGTTTATGGTCAAGAAAATAATAATTGCAAATTGGAAGATGAGTCCGCAAAGCCATAAAATGGCCGAAGATATCGTTAAGAACATTCTTTTTGGAATTAAAAAAATAAAAAGTAAGCCGGAAATTGTGCTCTGTCCCCCCTATGTCTGGCTTACCGATTTTTCTCATAAAATAAAACAGGTCAAATGGGGCGCGCAGGATGTTTTTTGGGAGTCGTCGGGGGCTTATACCGGCGAAATATCAGCTGGCATGCTCAAATCATCCGGCGTAACACACATAATTGTCGGACACTCCGAAAGACGGGGGTCTTTGGGAGAGACGGATGATATGATAAACAAAAAAATTAGAGCCGCGCTCAAGGCCGGACTTAAAACGGTTCTTTGTGTCGGGGAACGAAGCCGCAGTGAACCGGATTTTTATAATTTTATAAAAGACGAATTGTTTGCGGATCTCGCTGGAGTATCCGGACGTTTGGCAAAAAACCTTCTGATTGCTTACGAGCCTTTGTGGGCCATAGGCACGGGTGATACGCCGGAACCCGACGATATTTTTGAAATGGCCACATATATAAGGCGCAACATTTTTGACATACTGGGAAAGAAGGCCGCTTACGAGATCCCGGTTCTTTATGGCGGATCTGTGGACGCAAAAAACGCGGCAGGTTTCCTGCGCGCCAAAGGGGTAAACGGGCTTCTGGTCGGCGGGGCGAGTTTGGTACCAAATGAATTTGTCGGCATTGTTCGGGCCTCTCATGGGATTTAACCTGAAACCGATTCCCGCAGATATATACGGCAAAAAGATTATTTTGCGGGTTGACTTTAATATAGCGGTCAAAAAAAGAAAAGGCGCCGACGACCTCCGTCTTTTAAAAACCCTGCCGACAATATCTTTTTTAAGGAACAAGGGCGCCAAGGTTATAATTGTCAGCCATTTGGAAAAGGAGGGCGGGTGCCCGAGCATGAGGGCGGTTTTTAACTACGCGAGAAAAAAAATTAAGGGTCTAGACTTCGTCGGAGGAATGACCGGCCGGAGTGTTTCAAAAATGATCGAAAAGCTTGAGCCCGGCGGCGTATTGATGCTCGAAAATCTGCGCCTTAATCCCGGGGAGAAAAAAAACAGCCCCGTTTTTGCCAAGAGCCTTGCTTCCATGGCGGACATTTATATCAACGAAGCATTTTCCGTCTCGCACCGGAGCCACGCATCAATAGTCGGGATTCCGGATTATTTGCCGTCTTACGCAGGCTTTCTTTTTAGAGACGAAATAAAAAATCTTTCTCTTGCTTTTAACCCGCCGCGACCATTCACGCTTATAGTCGGCGGGAACAAACTCAAGACCAAAATTCCGCTTATTAAAAAGTTTTTAAGGAGAGCTGACCGCGTAATCGTGGGGGGCGCCTTAGCCGCATCGTTTCTTTACGGCAAGGAAAGTAAATTACAGACCCCGAAAATCACACTGCCGAAAGATGTGATAACGGAGCGCAAAAGACGAAAAACCGCCGTTGACGTGTCCGGGCTTGGCAAGAGAGATATCATTTACGACCTTGGCCCAAAAAGCATGAGAGAAATTGCCGGCTTTACCAAAAAGAGCCGTTTTGTTTTGTGGAACGGCCCTTTGGGATTTGTTGAAAAAGGGCATGTTTTCGGCACCGTTAGTTTGATAAAAGCCTTGCGCTCTTCAAAAGCAAAGGTTGTTGCCGGAGGGGGCGACACCGCGGACTTTTTGCGGTCTCGCGGCCTTGCCGGCGGCTTTTATTTTATTTCCACCGCTGGAGGCGCGATGCTTGATTTTCTGGTCTGCGGCACCCTGCCCGGCATCGAGGCGCTGAAAAAATAAGTTTATCCGCCGTGTTATACTTTGGTGTATGCAAAAAAAATGGAAACTGGCCGATAAATACCCGGGTGCTTGGGCAAAAAAATTCAAAGAATACGACAACCTAACCCTTCAGCTCGCTTATAATCGCGGGCTTAAAACAAAAGAAGAAATAGAGAGGTTTTTAAATCCCGACTACGGGTCGTTGGGCGATCCGCTTGGAATAAAAGGGATGGATAGGGCGGCGGATAGGATTATCGAGGCGGTTGAGAAAAAAGAAAAAATAATAATTTACGGGGATTATGACGCCGATGGTGTGTGTTCTTCGGCAATTCTCCATGACTTCTTCAAAAACATAGGCCACGAAAACGCGGAAGTTTATATCCCAGATCTTTTTAAGTATGGACACGGTTTAAATTCGCAAGCCGTAAAAGATATATTTGAAAAGAAAGCAAATTTGGTCATAACCATTGATAACGGCATCTCCGAGAACGAAGACATAAAAACACTTGAAGACGGCGGGGTTAATGTGGTTGTGCTTGACCACCATGTTGTGTCGGAAGAACTTCCGCCGGCTACTGCCGTGGTTGATTTGTGGCAGACGGGCGAAAAATATCCGTTTAAGGATTTTTGCGCCTCCGGTCTTGCTTTCAAGGCCGTCTCCGCTGTTTTGCGAAAAAACAGGTTTGGGCTGGCGCAAGACATGGAGAAGTGGCTTTTGGATTTAGCGGCTATCGGCACCGTCGCCGATATGGTTTTGCTGACCGGGGAAAACAGAACCCTTGTTTATTGGGGGCTTGAGGTCTTAAAAAAAACAAAAAGGATCGGGCTGAAAGCTCTTTCGGAAAAAGCGGGAGTTGCTTTGCGTCACGTGAATTCGGACGACATTGCTTTTTATCTTGCCCCTCGCATTAACGTGGCGGGAAAGTTTGACCACGCGACTCTGGCCGGAAACCTCGTTTTAACCTCTTCTTTGGAAGAAGCAGACTGGCTTTCGAGAAGGTTGGAAGAACTGACGGCCGAAAGAAAAGAAACAACGGATAGGGTCGTTGGTGAGGCAAAAAAAATTATTTCCGAAAAAGGAGGAGAAATAAACGTTTTGGGAAGCGCGGATTGGCCGACAGGAGTCTTGGGGGCGTCCGCAAGCAGGGTGGTTGATATATATTCAAAAACAACGATACTTTGGGGCAGAGGAGAGGCTTCGGCGATAAAAGGCTCCGCCAGATCCAACGGAGATGTAAACGTCAGAGAACTTTTAATCCGGGCGGGAAGCGAGATGTATCTGGATTTCGGCGGACATCCGATGGCCGCAGGGTTTGCTTTGAAAAGGGAGTATCTCGATGAATTTGAAGAAAAAATAAAAACAGCTTTTGCTAAAATGCCAAAGGAGAAGATATCGTCGGATTTGATTTTAGAAAGCAGGCTGGATGCCGACGACATAAACCCCGGTACACTCAAGACGATTTCTCGTTTTGAGCCTTTTGGCCAAGGAAACACAAAGCCGGATTTTTTATTAAAAAACATTGTAATTCTTGGTTCAAGAACTTTCGGCAACGGCGGGATACATCTCGAAATTTCTTTTAAAAACTCAAAAAATGAAGTTATAAATGCGGTTGGATTTTTTTCGGCCCGAAGTTTGCCCGAAATAAAATCCGGAGATAAAATTGATTTAGCCGCCTCCGTTGATTTATCGCGATACAAAGGGAAAGAAGAATTGCGGTTAAAAATCGCTGATTTCAAAAAACTATAAACCATGGATTACAAACTGAAAATAACCATAAACGCCGACGGTGGTTCTCGCGGGAACCCCGGACCATCCGCCATAGGGGTTGTTGTTCGCGGTGAAGGAAAGGAGAAGAAATACAGCGAGTTTTTGGGAAATCATACCAACAACGAAGCCGAATATGAGGCGGTGATGTACGCCTTAAAAAAGGCGCGCCAGCTTTTCGGGAAGGAAAAAACAAAAGAGGCGGAAACAGACGTATTTTTGGATTCGGAGCTTGTGGTAAACCAGTTAAACGCCAAATATAAAATTGAAGAAGAAAGGCTTTTTCCTCTTTTTATAAAAATATGGAATTTGCGCCAAGACTTTGGAAAAGTAACTTTTCAGGCCGTGCCTCGAGAAAAAAATCGCGAAGCCGACCGTTTAGTAAATATAGAGTTGGACAAAAAAGAACAAGGGAGTATTTTTTAGAACCAAAAACCGTCCCGAAGCATTTCGGGACGGTTTTTGGTTTCATTCGTTTTTTAACTTCAGGTCAGAAATCCTCCGCCTATTCCTACTCCGGGTTCAAAAAAGCTTTGAAGGATTTTTATTATCCCCCCGACTCCGAGCATTATTGCCATTCCGATAATTCCCCAGATCATATGTTTCTTTCCTGTGGTTTTTGCCTCTTCATTTCCGGCTTGGGCC
This sequence comes from Candidatus Niyogibacteria bacterium RIFCSPLOWO2_01_FULL_45_48, assembly GCA_001819395.1. Taxonomy (GTDB): domain Bacteria; phylum Patescibacteriota; class Minisyncoccia; order HO2-45-28; family HO2-45-28; genus HO2-45-28. Next base: position 18,689 of record MHMQ01000013.1, on the reverse strand, counting down.
AAAAACTCAATGACTCCCCAGATGAAGTAAAGAAGGGCAATGCCGACAAAAATCGCGATAAGCGGATTTATTATCTTGTCGGCCAATTGTCTTAAGAAATTATCTATAGTCATGGTCAGAGGCGTTTTGCGGTTGGTGAATTTAGTTCACTCTTGGCAGAGTTATTGATGTTCCTGCGCTTGTACCGAAAAAGTTAAGCACAACTCCGACAAGTCCCCAGATCCCGACAATCACCGCAATTCCGACTACTCCCCAGATCATCAATTGGCGACCGTTAGCCCTCTTTTCTTCGTCCCCCGCGGCCATTATGAACTGTACTATTCCCCAGGCGAATACGATGACGGCGACGGCGACAAGAATCGGAATGAGCTTATCAACCGCAGTTTTCGTGTTCGTTAATATCCTATCAAAGTCTTGGGCAAAAACGATCATCGGCAAAAATGCGCTTCCCCAACCCACGGCAATTTTTAAAACCTTTTTCATGATTTAATTTTTTTAGATTTATTAATTACGACCTTTGTTAATTTTAATTTTCAACCGCCAGCTTCTGACATCGATCTGTCAGTAGCTAGCCGCTAAAAACTATCTTAATCCTTGCGCGAACTGGTTTATGGCCGTGGCTATCGCCCAGGCTCCGACTATCAGGAGCGTTCCGACCATTGTCCAGAAAAAAGTCGTCTTGGCTTTTTTCAGCTGTTCTTCGCTTCCGCGGGCGGAGACAAACAAAAATCCGGAATAGATTATAAAGATTGCCGCAAGAGGTATGCCTATCGCGGTTATCGCCCGCGCCAGGCTTTCAACGACCTGCCCGAAATTCTCTGCTTTCAAAGGATTTTTTAAGGTTTGGGCAAAAACGGAATTTGCCCACCCAAGACTAATTATATAAATATTCGCCGGTTTTAACAAAATCCTTGATATTTTCATATTGATTTACAAGCCGGAAATTCTTCGGTTAGGGGATTAAAGAAACTTCCTCCCTCAACCAATGTCCCAAGCACAGTATTTATTATAACCCATGCTGCCAGGGCGACAAAGAAGCCGATTAAAATATTCCAGAGCATTGATTTGCCTTTTTCAAGCTGTGTTTGGGAGCCTCCGGCCGTAAGCAAAACCAAGCCCGACGCTAGAATTCCGAGAGCGACAAGGGGAAGTATTATTTTTTCAAACGCAAAATCCACAACCTTGTTGGCTAAGGTCATAAGGTGGCAGAAATTACACGGGGGCTGTCCCGGATTTCCGCAAGGGACAAGGCCCCCCTGGGCGTAAGCAAAATTAAATACCAAAAACACGAGGATAAAAACGACCAGAAAGTTTAAATATTTAAAAATTAAAAAGTTTAAAAAGTTCATTTTATTTATCCTGCGGGATTATTGCTTCAAATTTCCTTTGGGCGTCGGACACCGCCTGGTTTATTCGTTTTGCTCCCGACAAAACCGACTCAGACATCTCTTTCCATATCGCAAGGGTTTCGGAAGGCGACGGGTCAAGCCACCCGAGAGATTTCACAGCCGATTTATAAAATACCGCAAGCACCGGATTTTCCTGCGCCTGATTTAGGGCCACCCTTAAAGCCGGCGCCGAAAACGAATTTTGTCCTAACAAATTTTGCGACTGAAGGCCGGTCATATCATAAATAAAAGTCAGAGCTGTGGCTTTGTTGGCGCTTTGACGGCTTACGGCTAAGGCAAGACTTTGGCCGTACGTCGCGCTTAGAGAGCCCCCGCTTATTTGCGGGACCTCGCGGATATCAAAATTAAGGTGAGGATTTAGGGCCAGTATTTTATCCAGATCCGAGGCGTATCCTATGTACATAGCAAGCCGTCCCGCGCCGAAAGCCTCAAGAGAATCGGGTATGGTGCGGTTCCAGCTGTAGTTCTCTTTAATCGGGTCCGAAAAACTTATGAAAAATAACAAGGCCGATTCCGCCGCGCTTAAAGTTTCGCTCGCGGACTTATTGGCAAAAACAGTCTTAAGAGTTTGAGGGTCAACAATCTTGTTTCCGGTTTGCAGTATCAAAAGAGACAGAATATCCTTGGCGTTTTTTACGTTTGAAAATTCGCCCATGGCCGCGCCCGATTGCGTTATGCGCGCGCCGTTTTTTATCGTCAGTTTTTTTGCTGTGTCCAGAAACTCATCCCAAGTCGACGGCGGCTGTGCAATGCCGGCGTTTCTGAAAAGATCGCGGTTCCAGTATAAAACCATCGGATCAATCGCCAGCGGCAGGCCGGCTATTCCTTCGGGGCGGGCGTAGAGTTCTCCTATGTCGGCAAAGCTGTCGCGAAACACCCGAGGGGGATAAGTTTTGGAGTCAAGCGGATAAAGCAAGTCCTTCTGTTTTAAAATCTGGTCCTGCGGAAGGATAAAAACATCGGGGCCGGTTCCGGAAGCAAGAGCCGAAACAAGCGTGTCGGCGTAGTTTTGCGCCGGAATTTCCCGATATTCTACCCTTATGTTCCTGAAACGCTGGGAGAAATCGTTTAAAACCGGAGTCAGGGATGTTTTCGGAAGCGCACCCCAAAAAATTATTTGTCCCGCTTCTCCCGGAGCCTCGTTTCTGAATCCGGGAAGAAATCCCGAAAAAATAAGCAAAGCCAAAACAGCCAGTATTACGGATGCGGTCAATATTATTATTTGAAGCTTATTCATTGTTTTATAGTTTTATATAAAGCAGGCCGTAGTGGTTTTCTCCGGCATCGAATTCCTTGACCGGCCTGAATCCGGCATCTTCCGCCAGTTTTCCGGCGGTATCCTTTGACACCGCTTCGTCTGTTTTCGGGCCGGCGCCCCGGTTGAATGGATCCCAGTCTATCAGGGCCAGTTCGCCGTCATTTTTCAGGATCCGGAACGCTTCTTTCAGAAGAGCGGGTTTGTTTTCGGTTTGAAAAAGCGTATTGGATATGAGCACAAAATCGACGGCGTTTTCGGCGAGATTCGTTCCGCGCTCACGCTCAAGGTCGGAGCGCATCGTCATTATATTGAGCATGTGGGACTCGCGCGCTTTTGAACGCGTAAGTTCAAGCATTTCGGGACGCACGTCGAAAGCGTATACTCTGCCGGCGGGCCCCACGGCTTTTGCCAGCGGTATGGTGTAAAAACCGGCTCCGCACCCTAAATCCGCCGCCTGCGATCCGGTTTTAACCCCCAGCATTTTTATAACTTGTTCCGGATTTATAAACATGTGAGAGACGCTATCGCGTCACCAGAGGCTAGCCTCATTATGCGCACTCCCTGCGTGTCCCGTCCAAGTTCGGGTATGCTTTTAAGTTCGGTTCGGATGACCTGGCCCTTTTTGGAAATAGCTATCAGCTCTTCCAGTTCCGGATATATCACTTTGGCCGAAACAACAGGGCCGGTTTTTGACGTAACCTTGGCCGTTTTTATTCCGGAACCGGCGCGTTTTTGCAGACGATAATTTTTCACGTTTGTTTTTTTGCCGAACCCTTCGGAACTCATGACCAAAAGATGCGCGTTTTTCTCCTGTGCCGATATTACATCCGCGCCTATCAGTTCGTCTTTTTTGCCGATTCTCATCGCGCGCACTCCTGCGGCGTTTCGGCCCATGGGTCTCGAATCGGATTCTTTGAAACGGATCGCCTTGCCCTGCTTGGTCGCAAGGACCACATGGTCTCCTTTTCCGGACAGCCTTACCCACCTTAACGAATCTCCCTTCTGAAGCCGTATCGCGATTATGCCCGAGCGTCTGACCCCTTCAAAATTGTGAGGCTCAACCTTCTTTATTATACCAAGCGCCGTAATCATGACCAAAAACACCTTTTCGCCCTTCTTGGTTTTAGGAAGCGCCAGAACCGACGTTATTTCTTCGCTCTGCGCCAACGGCAGGATGTTCAGTATTGATTTTCCTTTGGCCGTCCGTTTGCCTTCAGGCACGTCATACATCTTGGTTTGGTATACTTTACCTAAAGATGAGAAGAACAGCAGATCGTCGTGGGTATTGGCCGAAAGAAAGACACTGACCACGTCTTCTTCTTTGACCTCGGCGCCGATCAAACCCTTGCCGCCCCTTTTTTGCAGGCGGTATTCTTCAGGGTTGACCCGTTTTATGTATCCGCCCTTGGTCAGCACCATTACTTGTTCGGCTTCGGGTATTAAATCCTCGGCCTTAAAGGTTTTGACTGCCTGTGTTATAACTTTGGTTCTGCGCTCCCCTCCGTATTTATTTTTAATTTCCTCCAGCTCCTTTTTAATGACCGCGAGTATTTTTTTGGGGTCTTTTAAGAGGGTCTTCAGGTCTTTGATCAGCTTTTGTTTTTCTTTTAGTTCGTCGGTTATTTTTTGGCGCTCCAGATTGGCCAGAGCGGAAAGTCTCATGTCGAGTATGGCGTCGGATTGGCGATCCGAAAATGAAAACTTTTTCATCAGGCTCTTTTTTGCCGTTTCGCGGTCAGCCGAAGACCTTATTGTTTTTATAACGGCATCAATATGGTCCAGAGCCCTTTTAAGTCCTTCCAAAATATGCGCCCGGTCTTCGGCTTTCGCGAGATCGAATTTGGTCCGGCGCTGGACGATCACCTGCCTATGTTCCAGGAATTTTTCGAGAAAACCTTTAAGCGAAAGTATCTGTGGCTGTATTCCGTCGACCAGAGCCAGCATGTTGAAATGGTAAACCCGCTCGAGGTCGGTGTGTTTATATAGGTTGTTCAGTATTTTTTGCGGGAAAGAGTCCTGTTTCAGATCTATGACTATAGACAGGCCGTCTTTGTCCGATTCGTCTCTTACATCTCTTATGCCCTCTATTTTTTTCTCGCGCACCAATTCCGCTATTTTTATTATCAGCTCCGATTTGTTGACCTGATACGGGATCGAACTTACCAGAATCTGGTATTGTCCGGGTTTTTTCTCCGCTATTTCCGTTTCTCCTCTTGTAACCACTCCTCCGCGTCCCGAAGCGTAGGCCTGGTGAATTTCTTTTTTATCAAAAACAAGACCGCCGGTCGGGAAGTCCGGACCTTGCACGAATTTAACCAGATCTTCCGTCGAGGCTTTGGGGTGGTCTATAAGATGGGTTGTCGCTTCGATCACTTCGCTCAAATTATGCGGCGGGATATTGGTAGCCATACCGACGGCAATTCCCAAAGATCCGTTCAAAAGAAGCTGGGGAACGGCCGCCGGTAAAAGTTTCGGCTCCTCTTTAGTTCCGTCGTAAGTGGGCTGAAAGTCAACGGTGTCTTTTTCTATGTCTCTGAGCATCTCGGATGATATCGAGGTCATTCTTGCTTCTGTATAACGCATGGCCGCGGCGGAGTCGCCGTCGATGTTTCCGAAATTTCCCTGTCCGTCAATCAGCGGATAGCGCATCGCCCACGGCTGGGCCATGCGGACAAGAGAGTCATAAATCGCCGCGTCTCCGTGCGGATGGTACTTGCCCATTACGTCCCCGGTAATCGCCGCCGATTTTCTGAATTTGGCGCCCGAAGTCAGTCCCATTTCGTGCATGGTGTATAAAATCCGGCGGTGTACGGGTTTTAGCCCGTCTCTGACATCCGGGAGGGCCCGGGACACAATAACCGACATCGCGTAGTCCAAATAAGACTCGCGCATTTCTTTGACGATATCTCTGGGCGTTATTCTGTCTTTGTCATTTTCGGGCATATTTTATTTAAATATTTTTAAAACTCCGGAATTGGTCCATCGCGCTTCCGAATCCGTCTTTGGCCGCGCTCCATAACGCCTGCGCCGGGTTTGCGGTATTGTCCGGGGCTTGGTAATCGGAAAATCCGCGTCTCACGGTTTGGGCCCAGATCGCGATTATCGAAAACATTATCAAGATTACCGACATCGCGAGTATTTTTTCGCGCGAACTCTCGGGTTTTTTCTGAAGTTTTTCTATAAAGTCCAAAATGCTCATGGCGCTTTTTGGTTTATTGGATGGAAGGTTTTAACACGACCACCTGCGTTTTTCCTTCGGGCAAGTCCTTATTTTTAATGGTCAGTTTTTCCTCGGATTTAGCGGATTCTACTCCGGCTTCTTTCAAAAACGCGGACAGCTCTTTTTTATCGTAATGCATGGGTATTATTATTCTCGGCTCAAGCCGGTTGGCTATGGCTGATGCCGATTCCGGGTCCAGAACGGTTTTTCCCCCGATGGGCAGGAAAAGTATGTCAACCGAGGATATCATTTCCAGCGCTTCGGCGCCCAGCTCTTTTTCTCCGAAGTCCCCCAAGTGGCAAATCTTCATGTTTTCCATTTCTACGACGTAAATTGTGTTTGAGCCGTATTTTTTTCCGGAAACCTGATCGTGAAAAGAAGGAGCGCCGGAAATATTCACGCCCTGCAGTTCGTATTCGCCCGGCCCGTCCACTTTTAACGGAGCTGTGTTTTCTTTTCCGCTGATCATGTCATAGCCGTTATGGCTGTCGTGGTTGTGGCTTATCAGCACCGCGTCGGCCTTGAAACGGGGGGATTTGAAAGACGATTTTTTTGAAGGCGGATCAAATGCCAGCACAAACTCGCCGGAGGCCACCTTAAAACAAGAAAGGCCGTAATAAGTGATGACCATATGGGTCTATTATATAGGATTGACGGCTTAAAATCCAGCCTATATACTCAATCGATGGATATGAATTCAGTCAAAGACGCGGGCCAGCTTGTAGAGGCAAAAAAGGCCGAATTAAGCCTTATGGAATATCTTTTTAAATCCATGGCTCAAGTCTCGCCAAAGACGGGCGATTTTATAGAAGGGATGGTAATTGCCAGAAAAAAATCGGCTCTATACATAGATCTCGGCCCTATCGGCACGGGCATAGTTTATGGGCGCGAAATTATCTCTGCCAGAGACATGGTTTCAAATATCCGCATAGGCGACAGGGTGACCGCTAAGGTTATTATGCCGGAAAATGAGGACGGATATGTCGAGCTGTCGCTTAAGGAGGCCGGACTTGAAATAGTCTGGCGCGAGGCCAGAGACTTGGCCGAGAGAAAGATCCCGCTGGAGTTAAAAATAAAAGAAGCCAATAAGGGCGGGGTGGTTATAGAGTGGGAGGGTATTCAGGGTTTTCTTCCGGCGTCTCAATTGCGTTCAATCCACTATCCGCGGGTGGAGGGCGGAGACAAAGAAAAAATTCTTGAAGAGCTCAAAAAAATGATTGGCCAGCCCATAGTCGTGACCATAATCACCGCCGATCAGGAAGAGGGCAAGCTTATTTTTTCGGAAAAAGAAACTCAAACCGAGGAATTCAAAGAGGTTTTGTCTAAATATAAAGTCGGAGATACGATCGAGGGCGAAATTACCGGAGTCGTTGATTTCGGAGTTTTTATAAAAATAGAAGAAGGGTTGGAGGGCTTGTCGCACATTTCGGAGCTTTCGTGGTCTTTGGTTGAGGACCCAAGGACCCTCTTTAGGGTTGGTGATAAAATAAAGGCCAAAATAATAGCGGTTGAGGGCGGTAAAATCTCACTCTCGATAAAAGCGCTGGAACCCGACCCGTGGGATAAGGCAAAAGAAAAATATAAAAAAGGCGACATTGTGCAAGGTGTGGTTATACGCCTGAACAGATATGGCGCTCTGGTCGCGGTTGAAGAGGGTATGGCCGGACTTTCCCACATTTCGGAATTCGGAACAGAGCGCGCAATGCGTGAAAAAATAGAACTCGGAAAAACCTACCCCTTTCAGATAACTTTGTTTGAACCGAAAGAGCGCAAAATGACTCTTGTGTATCTGGGAGATGAAGAGAAGGCGGCAAAATCGGAGGAAAAAACCCAGAAAACGGAAACGGCAGAAGAAAAGAAATAGTATTATTTAAAAAACAGCCCTTAAGGGCTGTTTTTGGGATTCTTGATATTCTTATTTTTGGGAGTTTTTAATAAAAAGATCATAGAGACGCGAGTAGATAAACAGAACTAAAACAAGAAGTGTAAGAATCAAGACCCCGCTATTATAAGTCATTTTGAAGTAATTTGCGGTTACACCCGAAACAACAGAGAGGGCGAATACAATTCCGCAAAAAGAGGACACGCTGAACTTTACATAATTTTCAGTGAGCCACTTTCGGTGATCTTCCAGACTATCAGCCCTTATTGATTCGCGCTCAACGCCAAGCGGCCAAAATGATATCGGTTTTTTGAAAAATGGCCAAAACCACACCAAATTGCTTCCGCCGCATCCTTTTGTGTCATGAATCAAGTGCCATAGCACGCAAAATCCGGCAATCCACATCCACATTGTTTCGCCAAGCGCGTAAGCCGCTATTACGGTTATTAGTGGAATTACAAAAATCGGATAGTGTGAAAGGGAGGCATGATGATGGGTCCGTTTTTTGTCCGGGTTTTTTAAGCCCAAAATTAAAAAACGGAAGACGTTAAGGTCGGGGCTAATGGCAAGTAATCCGCCAATAAAATAGTGCCACAGTTCCGGATGCATGCCGTTAAAAACGTAGGCAATATGCGTAATCAAGATTCCCATTTAAAAATCCAAAAGTCCTGCAAGGCCGCTTGCCACAAAAAGAAAAAATTTCACTCAACCCCCCTTTCCGAGTTGTTGTGGTTTTCAAAACAAAAACTTACTCTGTCGGGATTATAACAGATTTGTATTTAAAAGTCAAATTTAAATAGTCCGGTTCATAAACAAAAATACTCGACATCGGATGTCGAGTATTTGGTTAATAAGCGGTTGTGCGAAAGACGGGCTGGAAAAGCTTGGTGTGTTTTTCGCACACATCGCAAAAAACGCATTTCCTGCATTCGGGTTCCGTCATTTCTGGGCAGTATTTGCGTCCCGACCAGAAAAGATGGTCAACGAAAGACATGGATTTGCCGGATTCCGAAATTATGGCGTCTATCGCAAGATAAACGGCTTCTCTTATCTCACCTTCGGTTTGTTCGTTAACCCACACGCGTTCTTCTATGGTCGCTTTTACCACAAGCGGATCAAGTTCGACAACTCCTAGTCTAAGCGCGAGACGCATTAAGTGATAGTCAACAATAAGCGGCCACTTTTCATCCGGTCTTATTTTCAGAAAATGTTCCGGGCGATTAGCAAGAGCCATGGCTAAAAGAGTGTTCTTTTTACAAAGAGGGTCTTTGTCGTATCCCGGAATATATTCGGCAGTAAGCCCAATAAAATCATTAAGCGGGGTTTGCGATGAGTTCACATGACATAGCGGAACACGTTCTTCAAAATGCGGGTGTGCCAAACGAAACGGTCCATTCAGAATTTGTTCCGGAGTTATTTTTAGACTCAAAAACGCTTGGCCATATTTTCTGGTTATCTGATATCTTGTCTCAAAATCCGGAAAAAGAATCGGTCCGTTGTCGTCAGAAAAAATTCGCGCAAGTTCCTTCGGTGTAACTTTTGCGAATTGCTCTGGTTCAAAGCTCCCGCCGGCGTTCAAATATTTAGTACAGCATTTCATAACCAAGTCCGCGCCCTTACACTCTTTTCCGTTAACCACGCCATACATAGGCGCGACATATCCGCGATGGTCTCCGTACCAAAATCCATACATGTGAGCGCATACGAAAAAGAAAAAATTTACCGCTTGCGGATGATTCAACGGCGGGTACATGTCCAGCGCCGGAACCTCCTCACCGTCTTTTTTGAAGCTGTAAAAATTCATTCCGTGTTCACCCGCTTTCATTTTTTTTATGAAATCAGCGACTTTCTGTATTTGTCCGTAGTTGATGGCCGCCAAAACCCACCCCCACAACAAAAGAAAACCTTTATTAAGTTATCATTCAAAGTCTGGTCGCGCAAGATCTTCAACTACCTCGTTCATGAATTGGAAATACAGATTCCAGCCGATGCGGTTGGCGATGCCAGACTGCTCACGGCCCAAAATGTTTCCTGCGCCTCTTATTTCCAAATCTCGCTTGGCGATTTCAAGCCCCGAACCCAATTCCTGAAAATCAAGCAAGTTCGCGAGCCGTTTTTCGGCTTTGGGCGGGAGATTCTTGGGGTTATATAAAAAGTAGGCCATTGCTTGCGTCTCGCCCCGTCCTATGCGACCTCTTAACTGATGCGCTTGCGAAAGTCCCAAGAGAGCCGCGTTTTCGGCTACCAACGCATTGACCGAAGAAATATCAAGTCCGTTTTCAATGATCGTGGTTGAAATTAAAACATCTATTTCTTTTTTTCTGAAACGGCGCATTGTTTCAATGATGTCGCCCTCGTTCATTCTTCCGTGGATTGAGCCGAGTTTTGCGCGGGGGATGAGGCTGCCCAGCATTTCAAGAGTTTTCGGAATTGTTCGGACACGATTTGAAACGTAATAAACTTGTCCCTCGCGTTTTAGCTCGGCCCTTATCGCTCCCTTGATGAGGCGCTTTGAAAATGGTAGAACCTTTGTAAGAGGCGCCAAGCGACCGCGAGGCGCCTCTTTGATTTGCGAGGCAGGACGCACGCCGGCAAGAAAGAAGGCGAGTGTTCTCGGAATCGGGGTGGCGGACAAAGAGAGGATGTCGGATGCCGGATGCAGTTTTTTAAAATGCTCTTTATGCCTGACTCCGAAACGCTGTTCTTCGTCTATAACAACCAGCCCCAAATTGCCGAATTTTATGTCTTTTGAAAACAACCGGTGAGTGCCGATGGCGATATCTAACTCGCCGTCCTCAAGTTCTTTTAATATTTTTTTATTTTCTTTTTTAGAAGTGAGGCGCGAGAGCATGGCGACTTTAACGGGTGTATCGCGAAGCCGGTTTTTAAAAACCGAAAAATGCTGGTCTGCCAGAACTGTTGTGGGAGCAAGTATTACTGTCTGCCTGCCGCTCAATGCCGAGCGAAGTGATGCCCGTAACGCAAGCTCCGTTTTTCCAAAACCGACATCTCCGGTAAGGACTCTTTCCATCGGTTCATCGCGTCCCATGTCCGCGAAAATTTCCTCCATTGCGCGCTCTTGGCTTTTGGTTAATTCGTGTTCGAAAGAGTCCCAAACATTTTTTTCAAGCTCGTCCGGCAAATACGGATGCCGTTTTTGGACGACTCTGTTTTTGTGAATTTTTATGAGTTCTTGGGCAAACGCAATTATCTCTTCTCGAGACCTTTTTTTAACTTTGGTCCAAAACTGCGTTCCCAGACGAGCCAGGCGCGGCCGCTCAAGACCGTAATACGGCTCAAGGCGTTTTTTCTCTGCTGTCGGCACGAATAAAACATCCGGCTCGCCGCCTTTTCTCGCGGGCGCGTATTCAATTTTAAAATACTTGCCCTCCCAAGTTTCACTTTTTGAAATTTGGGAGGGTGAACCCCCTTTTTCGACAATTCCGCGAAAAATTCCTATGCCGTGGTCAATGTGCACCACATAGTCGCCGTCCCCTAAATTAAGCTCAGTGTTTTTGGTCCTCAAGATCGGACGTTCGGCACCAACTTGGACATCGGATGTCCAAGTGATTGATTCAATTGTGTTTCCAAGAAAATCAACCGCAAAAGGCAGTTTTTTGTTTATTGCGTGAATAATTACGGCTGATCCGAGAATTTTGTAAGTTCCCGGGTAGATTGCATTGAACACCTTTTCGTATCCCAATTCCGAAATTTGTCTTAAAAACTCGCTTTGTTTTGTTTTTTGTCCGGCCTCAACTAAAACCGTATTTTTGGTCCATGTCGGATTAAATTCGCGCTTTTTTATTATTTCTTCCTCATTTTCTTCCCACCACGAAAAGGGCTTTTCCAAAAAATATGGGGTAAGCCCGGCAATAAGCAAAATATTAAGCTGTTTTGTTGCTAAATCCGGCAACTATTGCATTTTATATGAATTTGTGATATATACAAGATAGATGTAGTTTTCTATCTAATTGGGGGAAGCGGTTATGGACCAGATATTTATAGACTCGGTATTTTTTGTCGGGGGCATGCTGGTTATTTGGAATGCCCTTTCCGTATGCTTTTTATCTTTGGCTCGCTGGTACACAAAGAGAGGAGGATCCGCCGCGTTTAAAGGAACGGCATGGCACCATTACACAGAGTGTTCGATAAATGAGGGGTTTTTACCGAAGCTACTCGGGTTATTCTCAGGAGTAATTCTGATTTTAATCTCTAGGCATTTGTCGTCGCCGCTGTTTTGAGTAAAAAAATTTTAACGCGCGTCTTACAAAAGGCGCGCTGTTTTTAATTAAATTCGTTCATCGCTTTTTCGGGGGACTCTAAAAGCATTGTTTCAAGGGCTTCGGATATTTTTTTGGAAGATTTTTTGAGAGTTTCAAAATCCGGTTTTCGCATGGGCGCAGTTAAAAAGTCCGGGATTTTTTTGTGTTCAGGTTTATGTTTTGGCGAAACACCTATTCTTATTCTACAAAAGTTTTTTGTTTTTAAGGCACGGATTACCGACTCAACTCCTTTATGTCCGCCCGAACCCCGGCCGAATGAAATTTTGAACTTACCAAGAGGCAAATCAATGTCATCATGAAGAACGATTAAATTTTTTGCTGAAAGATTTTTGACTGCTTTTCCGGAGTTATTCATAAAAGTTTCAGGCAAAATCAGCGTTATTTTTTCCTTACCAACCATCCCCAAACTTACAATCGATTGTAAGTTTGAGTTTTCTTTCCAGTCCGGAAAATCATTTTTTTTGGCGAAATATTCCAAAACCATTCGTCCGGCATTATGTCGTGTTTGTTTATACTCTTCGCCCGGATTTCCCAAACCGACTATTGTTTTCATTATATACATATTATCATGCCTTGATTTGGATAAAAAATTATGCTATTTTTACTGGATGCAATCAAAATTTTTGGCTGGTGTCTGGGAAATAGTCAAGTTCGGCTTGATTGTTTTGGTAATTGTTATGCCGATAAGGCTGTATATCGCCCAGCCGTTTATTGTCGCCGGAGAATCAATGGCGCCGACATTTTCATCCGGCGACTATCTTATTATTGACGAGCTTACATATAATTTCATAAAAGAGCCGAGCGTTGGGGAAGTCGTCGTTTTTCGCTATCCGCAAGACCCCTCAAAGTATTTTATTAAAAGAATTGTCGGGCTTCCCGGAGAGGAATTGGTTGTTGACGGGGTTGAATGGAAATTGGGAGACGGCGAGTATTTTGTGATGGGGGACAACACCCGCTTCAGCCTGGATTCCAGAAGCTGGGGAGTGCTTCCCAGGGAAAATATAACCGGCAGGGCGCTTTTAAGGCTATGGCCCCCGACAGCTTTTGCCTATATGCCCGGGGATGAAAATTAACTTATGCCGAAAAAATTATCCAAAAAAGATTTTTTGAAAACACCGAAAGGAACAAGGGATATAATGCCCCACGACGCTTTGATTTGGCGCGCGATTGAGAGCAAGGTGGGCGAAATTGCTTCTGCTTACGGCTTCAAGTTCATCCGCACCCCGCACATTGAGCACGCCGAATTATTCGCGCCGACACTGGGAGAGGCTTCGGACATAGTGGAAAAACAGATGTACGCGTTCAAAACCGGAGGAGGAGACAATCTTGTTTTGCGTCCCGAGTGGACGGTGCCCGCCGTTCGCGCCTATTTTGAACACGGAATGCACTCCTGGCCCCAGCCGGTGATGCTTTATACCTACGGCTCTTTTTTTCGCCACGAAAACCCGCAAAAGGGCAGATTTCGCGAATTCGGCCAGTTTGATTTGGAGGTTTTGGGCGACGAGTCGGGGGCTGCCGATGCGCTTGTTGTGCGCGTTTTTTCGATTATATTTCAGGAGCTCGGATTTAAAAATTTTATTGTCCACATAAATACGCTTGGAGACAAAGAATGCCGGGGAGAGTACAGAAAAGAGCTTGTGGCGTATTACCGCCGGAAAATAAATTCTCTTTGCAAAGACTGCCGCAACAGGCTTAAGACAAACCCCTTGCGTCTTCTGGATTGCAAAGAGCCGTCGTGTCAGGAACTAAAAGAGGGCGCCCCGAAAACAATCGATTTTGTCTGCCAGTCTTGCCGGGCGCATTTCAAAAACGTTCTCGAGTTTCTTGACGAGCTGGCGGTTCCGTATTTCATAGACCCGCGTCTTGTCAGGGGCCTTGATTATTATTCCCGCACGGTTTTCGAGGTTTTTGCCGAAAGGGTTCAGACAAAAAAAGAAAACCAAGAGGACAAGGAGAAAGCGGAGAACATTAAAGATGCCTCAAAAACCGCCGTGGATTCGAATGATAAAACCGCGGAGAACAAGCCGGAGGAAGCGTCGCTGATAGCCCTGGGGGGCGGAGGAAGGTACGATTATCTGGCGGAGAGTTTGGGACAGAAAAAACTTTTCGGGGTCGGGGTTGCCATAGGCCTTGACCGTCTGGCCGAAGAGCTGAAAAACCGGAGCGCCGGTTTAACTAGGGAAAAAAAACCGGACATATATATGGTACAGCTCGGGCCGCAGGCAAAGAAAAAAACGCTGGCCATGTTCGAGTCCTTGCGAAAAGCCAAATTTAACGTTGCCCAATCTTTGGCCAAAGACAGCCTTAGGGCCCAGCTGCAGTCGGCCGACAAAGCCGGCGCCGCGCTCGCGCTTATCATCGGTCAAAAAGAAGCTCTTGACGGGACAATTATAATCCGCGATATGTCCACGGGGGCGCAGGAGACTGTTTTGCAGGAAAAAATACTAGACAATCTGAAAAAAAAATTAAAAATCTTGGCGAACCCCCAAGCGCCGGGCAAGGCCGAAGTTAAATAAAACACCCGTGGACGGCTGTGTTTTTTGCAAGATAACAAATAAAGAAATTCCGGCCGATATTGTCTTTGAAAACGATAATTTTGTCGTTTTTAAAGACATCAACCCCAAGTCCCGGATACATTTTTTGATTGTTTCAAAAAAACATATACATTCCGTGGCGCACATCGAAGACGAAGACGCCGGGCTTGCCGGGCAGATGATTTTGACCGCGCGCGATACGGCAAAAAAACTCGGCCTTTCCGGATACAAACTTTTGTTCAACGTCGGGCGCGGCGCCGGTCAGGTCGTAGACCACATCCATCTGCACCTCTTGGCGGACTGACGGGTTTACTTTTTATGTTTTAGGTTTAGAATTGCAATATGGCTGAAATAAAAAGGCACGAAAACGAATCATCATCAAGCGCTCTTAGGCGCTTTACCAAAAAGGTCCAGCAGGCCGGGCTTCTTTCCAGAGCCAAGAAGCTTAGATTCCACGAGCGCAAGCTTTCCGATTTCAAGAAGAAGAAAAACGCCTTGAGGCGCATCGCCCGCAGGCGGGAGGTAGAAAAATTATGGAAACTTGGTAAAATAAAAGAGCGCTAGGATGCTCAAAAAAAAGATTGAAGACGATTTGAAAAGCGCAATGAGGTCGGGCGAGGCTCTGAAGGTTTCGGTTTTAAGGATGGCGCTGGCGTCTATTGCTAACCGCGAAATAGAGGTTTTGAAAAAAGACGTCGGTCTCTCGAACGAAGAAATAACCGATGTTCTTTCCAAAGAATTTAAAAAACGGAAAGACGCCGCGAGCGAGTTTCGCCGCGGGGGAAGGGAAGAGTCGGCGGTAAAAGAAGAAAACGAGGCTAAAATAATCTTGGACTATCTCCCGCAGGAAATTTCGGACGCGGACTTGGAGCGGGTTGTCGAGGAAAGTGTCCGCGAGGCGGGTGCCGGAGGTCCGGGAGATTTCGGGAAGGTGATGAAAGCGGCCATGGCGGTTTTAAAGGGCAAGGCCTCGGGCGACAGGGTTTCCGAAGCCGTTAAAAAAGCGCTTTCCGGATAGTATCCGCGGAAAATGGCAAGGAATCTGACGAGGTTGGCGCTGCCCCGCATCCCCTGGTCCAAAATCAAAAACAGAGTTCTTTTTGCGAAGTATGATTTGAGCCTGGTTTTTGTTGGAGATGCCGAAATGAAAAGGATTAACGGCAGATATCGCCGGAAAAACAAACCGACCAATGTCCTTGCTTTTGGTCTCGGCAAAAATTACGGAGAAATATTCATAGACTTGCCGTTTGTCGCGCGCGAAGCAAAATCGGCCGGCATGTCCGTAAGAACGCGCCTTATTTTTTTATACATTCACGCCCTTTTGCACTTAAAAGGATTCGGGCACGACAACGCCAAACAATCAAAAATTATGAATAAAATGGAACAAAAATGGCTAGAAATTTTGTCTTAGGCGTCGATATAGGCAGTTCCGGCATTTATAGCGTCGTTGGGGGATGGGACGGGCGAGCCGAAGGTCTTAAAATTTTAGGCACGGGTTTCGCCCAGTCATCCGGAATAAGAAGAGGAAAGATAATAGATGTCGGGGAGGTTTCCGGGGGTATTAAGGCTTCCGTCGCGATGGCCGAAAAAAAATCCGGACTGCGTCTCAAATCAGGAGTTTTGTCCATTGGCGGTACGGACCTATCGGCCCTGCGTTCAAAGGGTCTGATAATGGTTTCCCGCGCCTCTAACGAAATATCGGATTTTGACGCCAAAAGGGCGCTTGACCAATGCCAGTCGAACATAGAACCCTTGACCAACCGCGACGTTTTACATAGTTATCCCTTGTCTTTCACGGTTGATGGACAATTCAAGACCTTAAATCCGGTCGGTATGGCCGGTTCAAAGCTCGAATGCGAGGCTGTTTTTATTACCGCTCTTTCCAGAGACATAAAAAACGCCGTTCGGGCGATGGAGCTCGCGGATCTCATGACCGAAGACGTTCTTGCGTCTCCAATCGCTTCCGCGCGCGCGGTTTTGCCCAAGCGCCACAAAGAGGTCGGGTCGGTCTTGATCGATATAGGAGCCTCAACTTCGTCGCTGGCGGTTTTTGAAGAAGGCTTGCCGATATCTCTCGAGGTTTTGCCGTTCGGCTCTTTTAATATAACGAACGACGTTGCTTTGGGATTCCAAATATCAATCGACGAAGCCGAAGAAATGAAAAAAAACTTTCCGATACCCGCGGCTCCGTCCAAGAAACGCCTCGCCGAAATAATTTCCGCCCGCCTTTCGGATATTTTTGAATTGACCAATAAGCACCTGAAAAAAATAGAGCGGGTCCGCCTGTTGCCGGCCGGCGCCGTGCTAACCGGCGGAGGTTCGCGCCTCGCCGAAATTACCGCTTTTGCCAAGGATTATCTTGAACTTCCGGCGCAGATTGGCCAGCTTGAAGAGGTCAGGATGCCCGACGGTCTTGAGCCCGGTCCTTGGGCGGTTGCGGTCGGACTTTGTCTTATGGCGCATGATTCGGCCAAAGGACAAAACGATTACGGTTTTGAAATCACGCGCAAAACCGGCGGCGCGGTTTTACGCTGGTTAAAATCTCTTTTGCCGTAAAATAAAAAATCTGAATACGCCACCCGCGTGGCGTATTCAGATTTACGCAAAATCTCGGCGCAATAAAAAACGGTCAGCGCGGACGCTGACCGGAAACGACCCTTTTGATTTTACTTAAAAACGCCAAGCGTGGCCGCAATACTTATGACCGCCAAAACAAAAGAACCAACAAATAAAACCATAACAACACCTTCTACGTCTTTGCTAACCAAATTGCCACGAACAGTTGTCCACCTGAATCCCGACGTGAAAAACTCTACGGCACATACCATGACAAATCCGCCCGCGAACCAAACTGCCCAAAACACAAAGAACCAGCCGATATTGAAAAGAATTTGCATTCCCATTGCGCCTCCTTCTCATGTATAACCCATCCGCCAAAAGCATAGCAAAGAAGGCGGGAAAAGTAAATCCTATTTGACCGGCCTTGGTTTTTGAAGTAATTTTAAAATATGACCGATATAACCAAAAAAGAAATAACGGAGCTTCTTTCGGAACAAACCGAGACAATCTTAAATGCGGTTGATTCACGTCTTGAAAGGGTTGATGTGAAGCTTGATAAAATTGAGGGTCGACTTGGAAACATTGAGACCCGTATTGATAAGATTGAGATCCGTATTGATAAAGTGGAAGAAGCGATTAGGGAGCTGACTTTAACTTTGGATGAATTCATGAGGCGGGTAATCAACCAAGACGAAGAGATTGCTTTACTTGGTGCGAAAGTGGACAAAATAACGGCTTTCATCAAAGAAAAATTCGGCGTGGAAATCTCGGCGCAATAAAAAAACAGCCAGCGCAAAGCGCCGGCCATAAACAATCTTGTTGTTTTAGTTTTAATGCCTACTTGAGTGGGTTTATCCTCCAGCTAACTAGTGTCAGGAATAGTGAAAGAATAAAGACGGTAGGTAAAAGAATGAGACCGCCCCTCTTTAAAGCAAGGCGTATATTTATCCACCCGTCCTCCCTCAAAAAACCAGTCGCAACAAACATGCCCATCCAAACTACCCACTCAGCGCAGAACCAGCCGATATTGATAAGAATTTGCATTCCCATTTCGTCCTCCTTTCGTTGGCTAATTCACCCGTCAAAAGCATAGCAAAGAAGGCGGGAAAAGTCAAGTTGCGTCTGAAAACCATAAACTATAAACTAAAAACTATAAACTAATTTTTATGCCTCAAGTAAAACCGGACATAGAAACATTCGCGCGGGTCAAGGTCATCGGAGTCGGAGGCTCGGGCCTGAACGCCGTTGATCACATGATCCGTTCCAAAGTGAAGGGCGTGGATTTCATAGGCGTCAACACGGACGCGCAGGATTTACATCATTCGCTGATGCCGAAAAAACTCCACATCGGACGCGCTGTTACCCGAGGTCTTGGCGCGGGGATGGATCCGGAACTCGGGCGGCTTGCGGCCGAAGAAAACAAAACCGAGATACAGGATTCGCTTTCGGGCGCGGACATGGTTTTTGTAACTTGCGGGTTCGGCGGAGGAACCGGAAGCGGAGCAGCGCCCGTGATCGCTTCCGTCGCGAAAGAATCCGGAATT
>MHMQ01000012.1 GCA_001819395.1 Candidatus Niyogibacteria bacterium RIFCSPLOWO2_01_FULL_45_48 | reverse complement strand
TCAAAATCAGGGATATCCAAAGTAAGCGCCCAGACGGAAATCGCGCCGGCCAAAAAAACCGCGAGGACTAGGGCGTATACCGAATATTTTTTTATTTTTGTTGATAGTCTGGTTACTCTTGCCATTTAGCGTTTATATTATCTTATTTTACTGAAAAAACAAAGTTTTCATGCTATCCTTTAAAAATGACCGGTTTTTTAGATTCCAAATTGAACGAAAAAATATCGCGCCTTTCGGAGAGCATAATCACCGAGAGGGAACTTGAGGGCCGGCTGAAATCAGGCAAAAAACTTCGCATAAAATACGGGGTCGATGTGACCTCGCCTTTTTTACATTTGGGGCACGCGGTTAATTTGTGGCTCATGCGCGCCTTTCAGGAAGGGGGGCACAAGGTTGTTTTTCTTATTGGGGACTTCACGACCAAAATCGGCGACCCGACCGGAAGAAACGAGAAAAGACCGAGGGTTTCCGATAACGATATAAAAAAAAGCGCCAAGGAGTTCATAAAACAGGTTTCCAAAATACTTTTGACCGATAAAAATGTTTTTGAAATTCGGAAAAATTCCGAATGGTATTCAAAAATGGGGGCGGGAGGGTTGGTCGAGCTGATGTCTCTTTTTACCAATGCCCAGCTTATCGAGCGCGACATGTTTCAAAAACGTATCAGGGAGGGAAAGGAGGTTTACGAACATGAGCTTATTTATCCTCTGCTTCAAGGTTATGATTCCGTGATACTGAAATCCGACATGACCATAATCGGTTCGGACCAGCTTTTTAACGAAATGAGAGGCAGGGATCTGCAGGAAAAATTCGGCCAGAAACCTCAAATCATAATTACCACCAAAATAACTCCGGGCATTCGCGGAGGAGAAAAACAGTCAAAAAGTTTGGGCAATTACATTGCCCTGAACGATTCCGCCCGGGAAAAATTCGGGAAAATCATGAGCGTGCCCGACGATCTTACGGTCCAATATTTTGAGATTTATAGCGATGTTGCTCTTGCGCGCATTGAAAAAATCAAACAGGGCGTTTCGGGCGGGACACTTAATCCCAGAGACGCGAAAATGGAACTGGCTGAAGCGATTGCGTTGAAATATCACGGAAAAAAAGAGGCGGAGGAGGCAAGGAACTTTTTTGTAAAAACTTTCCAAAAAAGAAGCGCGCCGGAAGACGCCGAAGAGCTAGCGGTCAAAAACGGCAGCACGCTGAAAGACGCGCTTGTAGCCGGGAAACTTGCCCGGTCCAATGCCGAAGCTCACAGGCTGATAATAGACGGCGCGGTTGAGTTCGACGGGATAGCTATAAGAAATCCGAATGAAAAAATAAAATCCGGCGGGACATTGAGGGTTGGGAAAAAACGCTTTGCCAAAATAAAAATAAAGTAAAACCAAACCCCGCCATATGGCGGGTTTTGGTTTTTGTTTTTGTTATTCAGTTTCCTCGTCTTCCTCTTTTTCGTCCATTCCGGCGGCCTCAGGCTCTTTATCTTCGTCTTCGGTCATTTCGTCACCGTCTTGCGCGAAAACTTCAGAAACGTTGTCTTCGTAAAGCATGTTTTTAAGACTTGCTTATAAAACTGTCCGACCAGCTCCCGATAGTTATTGGGGGCTGACTTCATTTTTATCAATTACGCCCGTGCTTGTAAAGCGGGATTGGCGCGAGATGTGGATAACTTATATCCTGCCTGCGGCCGTGAAAGCTATGGCTATGGCATCTAAAGCATCGTCATTCAGCCCGTCCGCGGTCTTAAAAATCATCTTGACCATCCGTCCGACTTGTTGTTTGTCTGCTCGTCCGTATCCGCATACGGCGAGTTTAACTTCCGGAGGCGAAAATTCGCGAATCTCAAGACCACTTGCTGCGGAAAGAACGGCGCCCCTTGCCTCCGCCACGCGTATTGCTGTTTTATGATTGGAGGTTAGAAAAAGTTTTTCAATCGCTAAAACTTCCGGCTTGTGTTTAAGAAGCAACTTTTTAAAACCGTCAGCCATGAACGAAAGGCGCTCCTCATGCTCCATATTTTTCGCCGTTTCAAAACACCCCGCGTCCAGCAGTTTGTCATTTTCCAAAACGGCATATCCCAGCCGTCCGTACCCGGGGTCAATTCCTAAAATTTTACGTTTAGATTTCAGCATTTGTGTAAATGTTGTTTACGTCGTCGTTTTCGTCTAGGGCCTCAAAAAGTTTTGAAAGGGACTCTTTTATTTTTTCGTCAACCGGCAGATTTGCCGCCGCTTGCCAGCCGTCATCTGTTTTTTGAAATAAAAATTTGGCGGAGCCCGGCGAAGCCAGTTTGACCCCGTGTTCGGAAAGAAGGTGTTTTATTTCCTGTGAGGTTCTGTTTTTGTTGTCCGTAATTCCCGAAATCAAAATCGCGGTACCCCCGGGCCCGTATGCCTCAAACAAGACCTCCTCCAAAACACTTTCATCTTTCGAGGTCGCGCGTTTGATTGCCCGCTCGATATTGTCGGAGGGCATATTGAAAGAGCGCGCTTTTTCCACAACTGCTCTTAAGGACGGATTTGATGCCGGATCAGGCCCTTTTTCGCGGGCAGCCACCGTGATTTGCCGCGCCAGTTTACCGAACTCTTTGCTTTTTTTGGCGTCGGTCAGCGACTTTTTATGTTTAATCTGGCTCCATTTAGAATGTCCGGACATGATTTGCTTTTCTGGCTTCGGCCAGAATTATGTCTTTTATTTTATCCGGCTTTGGAACATCTTTGGCGGTAAAACTTTGCTGCCCCGCGGTCTGCACTCTTATGTTTCCGTAGCGAAGAAGGGTCGCGACAAAACTCGGAATTTCAATCGTTATGTCTTGAACTCGGGAAAGCAAAAATTCGGAAACCTCGCGCTTGAACATCCCGATTTGCTCCACATCGATTATTCTTTCGTTGGTCACGATCCAGATATCAAGATAATAATCAAACCATATTACGAAAGCGATCATTAAAGCGACCATCATATAGGCGATGATAAAATAATAAACCAGCACCATAAGTCCGGCGTTTATTTCAATAGCCGGCAGGGCGACCAGAGCGACAAGCGCCGGAAGAAACAAAGCCGCGGCGAAAGTCATTTTGTTGGCAACAACAATCCAGTGGCGATGAAAGGCGATTATGATTTTTTCGTTTTCGTGAAGACGCAGCATATTACTGGCTTATTATTTCGTCCCACGGGACGGCGAACAAAAGAATTGTGGCGGTTAAGGCGAAAATGACGGCAAAAAATATAAATATTCCCCAAATCCAGCGCGCGCGATCTTTTGGAAGACTGTACTTTTTGTAATGCCACAAAAGGGCCCAGACCAGAAGCCCGTATACAAACAAAAACGCAAAATGCGCGAATACCGCAATTATTTTTATATTTACCTCCACGTTTATATTATACTCTAAATCAGTTTACCTTGCGGTCCGCCAGCTGGCGGATTAAAACCGAGATGTTCAAAAGCCCTGGAAGTAGCCACGCGGCCTTTCGGAGTGCGCTCAATGAAGCCAAGGCGCAAGAGAAACGGCTCGTAGACCTCTTCAACCGTTCCAGAGTCCTCTGACGAGGCGGCCGCGAGTGTGTTTAGGCCTACCGGCCCTCCGCCGAATTTTTCCACCAGAATTTTTAAAAGCCTTCGATCGGACTCTTCCAAGCCCTCGCTGTCTACTCCGAGGAGATCCAAGGTTTTTAAGACGACCTCGCTGTTTATTTCTGGGATTTTGTGCACCTGAGCGTAATCTCTTGAACGCTTCAGCAGGCGGTTGGCTATTCTTGGAGTAAAACGCGAACGTGACGCTATAAGTCCGGCAGCTTCAGCGGAAATTTTGGCATTAAGAATTTTAGCCGAACGGCTGATTATTTTCATCAATTCGTCGGCCGTATAATAGTCCAGCCTGAAAGTTCCGCCGGAAAATCTTGAGCGAAGCGGATTGGAAAGTAAAGCCATCCGGGTAGTCGCGGCAATAAGAGTGAAGGGCGGAAGTTCCAACTGTATCGATCGAGCGCCCGGACCCTTTCCGATTATGATGTCCAAAGTTCTGGATTCCATGGCCGGATATAAAATCTCTTCGATCGCCTTATTTAGCCGATGGATTTCGTCGATGAACAGAATGTCGTTTGCCGACAGGTTCGTCAGTATGGAAGCAAGATCTCCCACGCGCTCTATGGCCGGGCCCGATGTTATTTTTATTTGGGACGACATCTCTCGGGCGATAAGATGGGCGAGACTTGTTTTACCGAGACCCGCCGGACCATGCAAAAGCACGTGTTCGAGCGCTTCACCGCGCTCCAGAGACGCCTGCATCAGTATTTTCAGGTTCTTTTTGATAGCTTCCTGTCCGACATATTCATCCCACCTTGTCGGACGCAGGGTTTCTGAGAGACCAATATCTTCATGTTCCTTTTTTACCGTCTGCATAGTTATATTATATGTTCTTTTGGAATCTTTTGCTGGGTATTGACAAACCCGCTATTTTTTGCTATACTTCTAGCGAAAGGTGTTTTTTACAGCGCCCCGAGGTCTCTAGGCAAACTTTATTATTTTGGGTTTTCATTGAACGGGCGGCTTTGCCCTCTCCTCGTTGAGATTAAAGCTCGGTCGTTTCTTCAGTAAATCCTTAGCTTGTGGTTCCCCATGCCACTTGCCCCTGCCTAGAGACCCCGGGGCGTTTTATTGTTAATCCTGCGCTACCCGGTTCAACTCCTCCAGCGAAGTAATTCCGGCCAGGACCTTCAATATGCCGTCGTCGAACATGGTTACCATTTCTTGGCGCTCCATCGCCTCTTTGAGATCGGCCTCGGAAGGTTTTTTTAGAATCATT
Source organism: Candidatus Niyogibacteria bacterium RIFCSPLOWO2_01_FULL_45_48 (assembly GCA_001819395.1). Classification (GTDB taxonomy): domain Bacteria; phylum Patescibacteriota; class Minisyncoccia; order HO2-45-28; family HO2-45-28; genus HO2-45-28. The sequence goes on along the minus strand of MHMQ01000012.1, from coordinate 6,730 downwards.
TTTTCGACCTTATCATCCACCAAAAAAGCCTCGAATATTCCGATTCGGCCCTTGTATCCTATGCCGTTACACTCTTTGCAGCCCGCCGGTCTCCAGACAGACAGATCTTTTTTTGAGACGTCCTTTTTATATTTAGCCGGCATTCCGTCAAGCGATTTTTTTATTACACGCTCTTCTTCCGCGTTTGGGGAGCCTTTCTTTCGGCATTTGTCGCAAAGTTTTCTTACCAGACGCTGGGCCATGGCCATGTTTACGGCCGGCGCGATTATTGTCGGGTCGGCCTTTAAGTCAATGAGCCGCGGTATGGTGCCCGCGGCGTTGTTCGTATGAAGAGTCGAGAATACCAGGTGTCCGGTAAGCGCGGCATGCATCGATATTTCGGCGGTCTCGAGATCTCGTATTTCCCCGACAAGGATAACATCGGGGTCTTGTCTTAAAATCGAGCGCAGTCCGTTTGCGAAGTCATATCCTTTTTTGGAATCAACCTGGGTTTGATTGATTCCGGTCAGGTGGTACTCTATCGGATCTTCTATGGTTACTATGTTTATTCCGGGCCGATTGGTTTTCCTGACGAAGGCGTATAAAGTGGTGGTTTTTCCGGATCCGGTCGGTCCCGTGGTCAAAATCATGCCGTTCGGTCTTTTTAACTCTTTTTCCACGGTTTTTAGAAATTCTGGATGCATGCCCAAGTCGCTTAGGGTTATGGATATTGTTTTGGGGTTCAAAACTCTTAAAACCAGAGTTTCTCCGTAAGGGCCGGGGAGGGACGACGTTCTGACTTCCATGTCGGCGGTTTTGGTCCTGATGGTGAATCTTCCGTCTTGCGCGCGGTCGTGGATGTTCAGTTTCATTTCCGAGATAAGTTTGATCCTTGAGAGTATCAGTCCGTATGAAGACGCCCTGAAAGAGGAAATATCATGCAGAACTCCGTCAAGGCGAAAACGCACCTTGGCCTCTTTCTCCCTTGGTTCCAAATGCACGTCGGATGCCTCTAAAGCCAAAGCTCCGGCCAAAATAGCCTCTACCGTCTCCGACACCCTTCTTATTTTTTGCGCGTTCAAATGCGGTTCAATGAGCCTTTGCAGATCGGCGATATTTCGTACTTCTTTTTGAAATTCTTCCAGGCGTTCCGGTGAGATGTCTATTAGTCCCGACTCTATCTCCTCAAAGGCCGGAACCTCTTTGTATCTTGACCAAGCCCTTAAAAGGCTTGATTCCGAGACAAAAAAAAGGTCTATCCGGTAGCCGTCTTCCGAAAGCCTGTTTAAAACATCTTTGGTTTTGGCGAGTTCGGGATTTAAAACCGCTATTTGCAGTTTTTTGGCCACTTTCTGGAATATTGCCATTTTAACGGCTCTGGCCTCGTCTTCGGGGACGAGCTTCAGGGCGTCAAGATCAATGGTCATTCTGGAAAGATCGGCGTAAGGCAGACCGTGTTTTTCGGCGAGCATTCTCGCCAAATCCTCGGCCTCTTTTTGCCGGAGCTCTTCCAGTTTGAGTTCAATGCCGTTATTTTTGTCCATCCTATGCACTCATTTTATCCGATTTTTTTTCTCTTAACAAATTTCTTATTTTTACTTCGGCTTCCGAAAAGTTTTTGAAGCCGGAGGCGAAAAAGTACGGACTTTGGATTACGGCGCCGAGCGAAGAAGCCAACCCCCAGAGCGCCTTTTTGTCTTCGTGAAAAATCAAAGACCTAACTCCGTCTTCGTGTTCACGGCAGAGCACCGAGCAGGTGTGAGGAGCAATATTAGCTCTTACTTTTTTGAGTATGGAAAGAGAATTTTCGTCGGTCGGCTCAACGCCGGTCTTTTCAAAATCGTGTTTGGTCAGAAACGTCCAACTTGTCTTTATCTCCGTGTCCGAAGCGGTCCTGGCCAAAGCCCGGCCGAGAATTTGGGCTGTTCCGGTCTTTTTATCGGCGTTCAGAATTTCTTCGATGGCTTTTTTGTCCGCTCCGAATGAAAGGAGTCGGCTTGCGAGGGCAAAAACGCCCTCGCCGGATTTTTTTTGGAAGTTATCGGTTTCGTACATCAAAGAAGCCATAATCAGCGAGGCGGTTTTCGGCGGTACGGGTGTTTGGCCGTTCAGGACTCCGCCGATCTCGTTTATTTTTTCCGCAAGTGTTTTTTCTCCGTTCACGAAATACCCCGTTTTTCCCTCTGGCGGCTTGTTGACCGGAGCCGACATTTTGTTCCATACCGATCCGATTTCTTGCGCGGAAAAAAAACAAAAAGCCGCATCTATATCATGAGGTGATTTTTCAATGGAAATGACCGACGGCTCGAGTTCTGTTTTTGGAGATATTATTATGCTGAAAAATCCGGTTTCTTCCTCATACTTTAATTCATCCAAGGGAATATTTTTCGGTATTTTGATTTTTATTTTTTGAGGTACCCTGTACTCTGACGGTTTCGGAATTATCTTCTCGAATTTAGCCGCGAACCCACTGCCGCAATCGGGCCACAAAAAAGTTTTTTTCCCGGCTTTTTCGAGAATTTCTCTTAGAGCCAGCATTACAAGTTGTGTCGCCTCATCGGCCGACGGCTCCCCGGCTACCAGGATTTTATCGCCCGAATCCAGGAGTTTTTTTACCGCCTCTTGAGTTTGGTCCATGTCTTTTATTATCACCACCGGGATTTTTTTGCAAATGTTTTTGATAATAAACTGTGTGTTCGTTGTGGATTTTGTGTTGAAAACCACATGAAATGTGCGTAAGGCGTGAACAAATAGCGCAAAACCTGTGGATTTTGTTTTATCCCGCTTAATTTTCGGGTAAAATTACTTAATGGTATTTGAAACAAATTCCGGGAAAGAAACCAAAAAACTCGGAGAAATTTTGGCTCGTGAACTCGTAAAAATAAAAACGGAAAAAACCGCGCTTGTTTTGGCCTTTTCGGGCGAGCTTGGCGCGGGGAAGACAACTTTTGTTCAAGGACTCGCAAAGGGCCTCGGTATAAAGGAAAAAATAAAAAGCCCAACTTTTTTGATAGTTAAAAACTATAAACTAAAAACTAAAAACCATAAACTATTTATCCACATTGACGCCTATCGTCTCAAAAAACCGAAAGATATTTTATCTCTCGGCTGGCGCGAAATGTCGGGCGATCAAAAGAACATAATAGTTATAGAATGGGCCAAACACATCGCAAAAATTCTGCCCGCGCATCACATAGACATAAGTTTCAAACACATTTCCGAAAACAAAAGGAAAATTGAATTTCGTTTAGAAAGCTAACAAAAAATTCGGAGGTCCAAAAAATTCGAATGTCCAAATGGTGACAAAACGCTGCTATAGCAGCGTTTTGTCACCATTTTAGATTGGGTAAGTTATAAAAAAACAAAAATCCCGCGGGCTTGAAAAAGCCGCGCGGGGTCGTTTGTGCTGGAACCAGCATTCAAACTAGTTTCCTGGAGTTGTGTTTAATGCCTCATCGGCGCTCCACATCGCCCGCAAGTGTGAGTGATGTACGCCCACATACTCCCGCGCCTGTGCCCCCTTATCCTACAGATTTGCCGCCGTTCCCGATAGAATTCGTCATCTCTCGCATCATACCAAGCCTGACTTTTATCAAAGTGAGCCGCAATCATAATTAGGACCACTACTAAAACACCAAATACAGCGAGCAGCGTCATGGCAAAAGGGCCGTAATAATAATCAATGGCTTCTGGGCTTGGATTTCCACTCACTAACATTTCATAAAAAACATCGCGTAGGGACATCTTGTGTCCTCCTTGTCCGATCTTTGGTAGTCTGTAAGTTACGAGGAGAAGTTGCTTACAAAAAACTTTGAAATGCGGCACCTCAATATGCCCAGCGCACACGAGACGCTCCCCTTTCTTATATTACAAGACAAGTAAAAAGTCAAGGGCTCGTGAAAGGGGGCGTTTTTCTTTACAATATGAATAATGACGGCTAAAAAGGCCAACAAACTTCTCGTGATTCTGGACGCTCATGCTATTTTGCATCGGGCGTATCATGCCTTGCCTCATTTTACATCGCCCAAGGGCGAGCCGACGGGGGCTTTATACGGATTTACGGCCATGCTTTTGAAAATTATCCGCGAGCTCAAGCCTGATTATTTGGCCGCGGCTTATGATGTGGCCGAGCCGACATTCCGCCATATTGCCTACGAAAAATATAAAGCAACTCGCGCCAAAACAGACGACGAACTGATTCCGCAATTCGACAGATCTAAAGAAATTCTGAAAGCTTTCGGTGTTCCGGTTTATGGAGAGCCGAGATTTGAGGCCGACGACATCATAGGAACGGTTGTTGATAAAAATAAAAAAACAAAAAATCTGGACATCGTCATCGCTTCCGGTGATTTGGACACGCTTCAGCTTGTTTCGGGAGACAAGGTGCGGGTTTATACTTTACGCAAAGGCAACGAAGAGATGATTTATGATGAAAAAGAGGTTGAAAAAAGATACGGTTTCGGGCCGGAGCTGGTGCCCGACTATAAAGGGCTGGTGGGGGATCCTTCGGACAACATACCGGGAATTAAAGGGATAGGGGAGAAAATTGCCGGACTCTTAATTCAGAAATTCGGGTCGGTTGAAAAAATAATGGAAATAGCCAAAAACGAACCCGAAAAATTAAAAAGCGCCGGCGTAAAAGAGCGCGCCATAAAGCTTCTTGCCGAAGGCGAAGAAGAGGCTCTCTTTTCAAAAACTTTGGCCACAATACGCCTGGATGCGCCCATAAAATTTGAATTTAAAAAAATGGAATGGTCCGGTTTTGATAAAGCAGAATTGGAGAAAACTTTTCGTGAACTGGGTTTTAACAGTCTTCTGGGCCGAATTCCGGGAAGCGAAGGTGTTGTAACAAAAATAGAAAAAACCGCAACCGATCCAAAGCTTGCCAAAAAAATAGAAATAGCTTTCTGGCTTCTGGATTCCAGACGCATAAATGTTTCAAGCGATGAGGTTTTAAAAATAATTGGCGCAAGTTCCGTCGAAAGTGCTTACAAAAAACTTTCGGCGGAGCTTGAAAAATCGGGACTCGCCAAAATTTTTAAAGAAATTGAAGAGCCGCTGACGGGGGTTTTGGCGCAGATGCAAAAAGAAGGCATTTTACTTGACGCTAAGCTTTTAAAAAATCTTTCTAAAAAATATCAGCAGGAGCTTGATGTTTTGACGTCCGAAATCCACAAAATCGCGGGCGAAGAATTTAATATAAATTCAACCAAAGAAATGCGCCGGATTTTATTTGAAAAGCTTAAACTGGATACCAAAAAAATAAAAAAAACTGGAGGAGGGGAAAAATCAACCAGATTTTCGGAGCTTTTAAAACTCAAAGGACTGAACCCAATAATTGACGCGATCTTAAAATATCGTGAATTGGCCAAACTCAAATCCACTTATGTTGATGCCCTGCCCGAACTTGTGGGAGAAGACGGCAGGATCCATACCACTTTTTTACAGACCGGAACTGCGACCGGACGCCTTGCGTCACGCGACCCAAATTTGCAAAATATTCCGATAAGAACCGAGCTTGGGCGCGAAGTTCGGGCGGCTTTTACGGCGCCCAAAGGCAAGGCGATTCTTACGGCCGACTACTCGCAGATAGAGTTAAGGATCGCCGCCATATTGTCGGGTGATAAAAAAATGAAAGAAGCCTTTATTGAAGGCAAGGATATTCATACCATGACCGCTTCCGAAGTTTTTAATACGCCCGAAAAAAAAGTAACGTCTGAAATGCGAAGAAGAGCGAAAGTTATAAATTTCGGAATACTTTACGGGATGGGCAAACGCGCCTTGGCTGAAAATCTGGGAATAAGCCAGGACGAGGCCGAGCTTTACATTCGCGAATATTTCAGCGATTTTGAGGGTATCAGAAGTTACGCCGAGAGGGTTAAAAACGACGCGAGGAGCAAGGGATATGTTGAGACAATGTTCGGGCGCAAGAGATTTTTGCCCGAAATTAATTCCCCGATGCAGTTTATGCGCTCGGAAGCAGAAAGAATGGCGGTCAATTCGCCGATACAGGGTACTGCCGCCGACATAATAAAAAAAGCCATGATAAAAATACAGGATATGATTGAGAAAGACTTTGGAGCGAAAAAACTAAAAATGATTTTGCAGATTCACGACGAACTTTTGTTTGAGGCCGAGGCGGGCGCGCTTAAAGAGGCGGCCCGGCGCGTAAAAGATATAATGGAGGGCGTCTTGAAAACCGATATTCCAATAAAGGTTGAATTGTCTTACGGCCCCAACTGGTCCGAGTTGGAAAAATTAGAAGTTAGAAATTAGAAGTTTTTTTGCATGTTGTACTTAATTTACGGCGGGGATTCGTATAGAGCGAGAAAAAATGTCCGTGAAATAGTCGCGAATCTGATTTTGCGAAACCCCGGCGCCGCTGTCCACAGACTAACTCCGGAAAATTCAAACGAAGAAAATCTGGCTGACCTAATTTACGGCCAGAATCTTTTTGGCCAAAAGTCCGTTATTGTTTTTGATGGACTTCTTGAGGGGGAACTCGGCGGTTTTTTGGAAAAGAAAGCGAAGGACGCGGCGGATTCGAAAAACGTTTATATTATTTTGGATGGGAAACTAGACGCGGGGCTCGCAAAAAAAATATCAAAATTCGCTCAAAAAACATTAAAGCTGAATAAACTTTCTCCCGACGAAATAAGGGGGTGGATTGTGAAAGAAGCGAAAGAAAGAGAGATTTCTTTATCCGCCGGAGAAATTGATTTTTTTGCAAAAAATTTTGAATCCGACCTTT